>JAITNM010000269.1 GCA_031290475.1 Treponema sp.
CCAAATCGTTTTCCAGTTTTTAGGAAACAGTTTTTGTACTTCTTTAACCGTGATAATCTCAATTTTCTTCCGGTCATTTTTAAGCCGCCGTACTCTGGCGCAGGGATTAACCGTAATCAGTTCTTGCTCAACTGCATAGGCCATCATGGTATAGAGCGTACCCAATATCGTGTTGGCGTAGGTGTTTTTGTAAGCCTTGATCTCGATCTTATCACCGTCTTTCACTTCCCGCTTTTTAAAGCCCAACAGCCACTTGTTAATGTCCTTGTAAGTAATCTTGACAAGGGGCTTATCGGCAAAGAACGGTAAAATCTGATTAGCCGTCATTTTCTTGCAGTTGTCGATGTAAGAAGGGGTAATATCCGCCCGGCCTTCCTGATTTTCAAGATACCCGGAACCATGCTCCCAAAAGCCCTCCGCAAACTCCCTAAAGGTCAGCAGCTTGCCCCTTCCCGGTATCAGCTTGTCCACCTTTATGAGCGTATTGCAGTAATTCCGTGCCGCTGTGATATTCTGGCATTTAGTAGTCCACGGCCCCTGCCGCAAATCCTTATCGTCATACGCGTAGTAGAACACCACCTTCTTCCCGTTAGGATACGTCCGCCATAGTAACGTGTAGTCATTGTGCATAGAAAAACCCTCATTTTGGAAAATTGATAACTTTTTTGAAAACTCATCAATTCCCCGTTTTGTAGCATAACGAACCGGCAACGCTAATTCTTTATACCATAAGGATTTATCACGGCTTGATTGTCTCCGCACTAGGTAAAGTGGGAAATTTTCCGAATGTCATATACAGCCGGAACGTTATGTGCAATATTTTTTGAATTTTTCTCAAAATTTATCCTAAAAATTGATAAAAATAGGACAAAAATGAATATGATTGATAATGCTTGACAATACTTGAATATCTTCTATATAATGTATTCGTAGTTGCGTATAATTGGCGTTACTTTAATATGTTTATGGATTCGCAATCTATAGGCCGGGGGTTCGAATCCCCCATTCTCCACTTGTAACTCCTTGTACCATAACGAATTACATAATTCTTTAGCTTCCGGTTGATTCCCGGAGGTCAACCCGGAGAGGAAATATGGAATATCATCCGTTCAAAAAGCCCAAAAAATTAAGTAGCGGAAAGACGGTCCATCGTTAGCCTTCATATTGTCTTAATTCTGATCGCCATCGAAAGTGCCTCAATAACGTGCTTGAGGGGTGGCGGCGAAAAAAAACATGGGGTGCGCCCCGTGTTTTTTTCGGCCGACAGGACCCCAAGTAAATTTTTTAAGGCAAAATTTCAATGTCTTCGTTTGAATTTAGAATTGCTGATGTTGAAATTCCCGCTCTTGACAATTTTTTTTTTTTTCGATATAAAAATATAAGTGAGCCACCTTAGCTCAGTTGGTAGAGCAAAGGACTGAAAATCCTTGTGTCTAGGGTTCAATTCCCTGAGGTGGCAAAGAGTTAATTCGTTGTAGTATAAGGAAATCCTGACATCAAACCCGCTTTCTCTGGCGGGGATTTCTAAGCTGAGTTTTACCCTGCATAATCCCCCCGCGCCATGTTAGGCGCAAAGCCGAAATTGCGGATGCGCCCTTCCATGCAGAGGCGGCATTCGGCGGCTTCATCGCCGGTGCAGATTTTGTTGTCGTAAAGGGCGTAGAGTTTGCGCACCGCTTTGGGCGAAAGGTTCGGCATGACCACGTTTGCGCCGGCCATAAGCCCCCGCTCCCGGCCTTCGCTGGAAATGGTGCCCAGGGCGGTGGTGGCGGGTATCAGTGCCCGGGGCAGGAGGAGCCGGGTAAGGGCCACCATGCGCAGGGTAAGTTCCAGGCTGCCCTGGGGGTAATTGCCGAAGGGAGTGTCCGCCTGGGGGATGAAGGGGCCGATGCCAACCATGTGGGGGCCGAGTTCCTCAATAAAGCGGAGGTCTTCCAGGAGGTTTTCCGGTGTTTGGAAAGGAGTTCCTACCATAAAACCGGCGCCCACCTGGTAGCCTGTTTCTTTAAGATCGTAGAGACACTTTTTGCGTTCCCTGAGGCTCATGGTTTCGGGGTGCAGTTTGCGGTAATGTTCCTCGTTGGCGGTTTCATGGCGTAAAAGGTAGCGGTTGGCGCCGGCGCGGAAAAAGGCTTCGTAGGAGTCGCGGCTTTTTTCGCCGATGGAAAGGGTAATGGCGTGATCCGGAAATTGCCGGCGTATGGTACTGACAATTTCGACGATCTTTTCGCCGGAAAAGGCGGGGTCCTCGCCGCCCTGCAACACAAAGGTTTTGTATCCCAGGAGATCCCCCATGCGGCAGCAGGCGATTATTTCGTCAAGGGAGAGCCGGTAGCGTTCCACGTTACTGTTACTGCGCCTGATACCGCAGTAGTAACAGTCGTTTTTGCAGTAATTGGTAAACTCGATAAGCCCCCGGAAATACACATCATTACTGTAATGGACTTCGCGGACACGCCGTGCCGCGTCGAATAGTTTTTCCGCTTCATCCGGGTCGCCTGATGTGATGTAACGCAGGATCTCCGCGTCGGAAAGCCGGGGGGCGGGGATCCGTAGTTCTGCTGTTGACGGTGACGCCGCTCCCCCTTTTGCGTCAAACATAAAAGTCGCGTTCCCCTGTCCGGATTTTGGCAATGTTTTCCGCTGTTTTTTGGCGCATTCTTTCATTGGCGATTTCCGGCAGTTCGCGGTTTATGGCGGACGCGGTTTTTGTCTTGAAAGGCGCGTCGCCGTAGTCCTCGGCATATTCGGTGAGGGTCATGAGGGCGTTGGGGAGGCAGACGTTTTTGATCTGCCCCGATTTTGCAAGGGACATGAAGCGGTCGCCGGTACGGCCCGAACGGTAGCAGGCGGTACAAAAACTGGGGATGAAGCCATCATCCATGAGTTCGGTGATGATTTCAAGGGCTGTGCGTTCGTCATTGACAAAAAACTGGGGATTGATTATTTCCTTTCGCGCCCGCTTTGCGTAGCCGCCGACCTCGGTGCTGCTTCCGGCGCTTATCTGGGATATGCCGAGCTTGAGCAGTTTTCCCCGCATTTCGTGATTTTCACGGGTGGAGAGGATCATGCCGGTAAAGGGAACGGCGAGACGGATGACGGCAACGATGCGCTCAAAGGTCGCGTCGTCCACCAGATTGGGGAATTCGCTGATGGTCATGCCGGCGGCGGGACAGAGGCGGGGAACAGAGATTGTGTGGAACCCCGAACCGAAACGCTCGTCAAGGCGTTCGTTGTGGATCATGAGTCCCAGCACTTCAAAGTAGGGGTCCGCAAGGCCGAAGAGCACGCCGCCGCCCACATCGCCAATGCCCGCCTCGTGGGCGCGGTCGAAGGCGGTTAGGTGGTAGGCAAAGTCCTTTTTCGGCCCTGAGACGTGTACTTTTTCGTAGGTTTCCTGGTGGTAGGTTTCCTGAAAGAGGATGTAGGTGCCGATGCTGATGTCTTTTAGTTTCCGGTAATTTTCCACCGTGGTAGCGGCGATGTTGACGTTGATCCGCCGGATCGCGCCGTTCTCAAATTTCATGTCGTAAATGGTACGCATACATTCGAGGATATAGTCGATGGGACACTGTTTGCCGTGTTCGCCCGCTTCAAGGGCGATCCGTTTGTGTCCCATCTGTTCCAGAATTTTCACTTCTTCCCGTACTTCGTCCATAGTGAGACGCCTGCGACCGAACTCATGGCTGCAGTTATAGCTGCAATAGGCGCAGCGGTTTACGCAGTAATCGCTTACATAGAGGGGGGCAAACATCACAATGCGGTTTCCGTAAATATGCTGTTTTATTTTCCCCGCAATACCGAAGATACGCGCAATGTGTTCCGGTTTATTTGTTGTTAACAGTGATGCTATCTCGATGTGGTTGAGGCCTTCAAAACGCTCCGCCTTGTCAAGGATTTTTGTGATTTCAGCATCGGATGTGCGTTTAGCGCTGTCGAGAAGGCCAAAGATATACGAGGGGTTGATAAAGTTTTCGCTGGACATAAAGACCTCCTCAGAGTGAATCTGAAATGGCGGTTTTGACTGAGACCCCTTCGATCTTGCCGAGCTTGCCGGTGAGGGCATTGATTTCGTCAAGCCCTCCCTGAAGCGTAATGGCAATGACGGCGGTGTCCTCTTTGTCAAAGGGAATGCCCATGCGGCCCTTGATAAGGTTTTTATAGGCGGCGACAGTTTGGTTAAACAATACCTGTGTTGTTTCGGGATGCGAGAGTACCGCCCCGATAACGGCGATCTTTTCCATAGTTTCTCCAAAACCAGAACGAATCTTGGTCTATAAGATTGAGATATTTTCAAAATCCGGCGTTTTCCGTCCGGTTATTATTACTATAAAAAACATTGCCGGAAAAGTCAAGCACGGCGCGGACGTATTCCCCAGGATGGAAACATAGGACATGCTGAGGGAACAGCGGAATGTTCCCGCCCCGGAAACCACCGTACACTCCACCAGTCCCGGCGTAAGGGGGCTCTATAAAGCCGGTCTGTTCCGCGTAGACGCTGCCGCAAGCCATTAGCCGGGCCGTGATGTCGGGATAGTTAGACCGTTCCAGAGGGCTTTCCACCGGAATAGTCATGTTTTCCGTGGGGTTTAGCTTAACAAATTGCATTTCCATTTGTTGACATCCTCTTTCATCTGTTTTACTCTCTTTTATATCATTCACCGGGAGAATATTACAAGCATGAAGGTTCGTGAAAGAGGCGTACGGCCTGAGTCGAACATATATTTCCATATCCCCAAAGCGCATAATCGAAAAATGTTTCTCATCCCAAGTTCAAGCGGTTACTTTTTTTGTGATGAAACCTATCGGGTTTCACGAAACAACTACAGCGGTTATTTGTTTCCGGATGATGTTTCTCAATATGATCATAATAATGGCAGCTATATGTTTTTGTTTGTAAAAAACGGAAACGGCTATGTCTACCAAAATGACCGCAGGATCCTGCTTTGTAAAAACGAGGTTTTTTTACTGAATTGTTATCATCCGCACTGCTACGGTACTTCTGCCGGATCGAAACTGGAGATAGTCTGGATTCATTTTGACGGCGCTATGGTTCGTGATTACTTTAAGGAAATCGCCAAGGGCATTAACTGTATTGTGCTTAAATCCCTTTCTCCCAGCCGATCGCAAACTATCTATAACAATATTTATAATGTTTATAAAAGATTTGATAAACAGAAAGGCATCAATGATATCATAAACAATAAATATCTGATGCTTATACTGACAGAGTTTTTACTTGGAAATTTCCTGGATCCAACGGCAGAGGAAATGGATGATAGCCCCTGGGATGATCTATTGGCATATATATCTGAAAATATCCAAAAACCGTTAAAAGTGGCGGAGCTGGCGGAACGGATGGCGATGTCCCCGTATCATTTTATCCGGCAGTTTAAAAAGGAAATAGGCTATACTCCTCACCATTATGTATTGCTGGCCCGGATAGGCGCCGCAAATCATTTTCTGAAAGACACTACGTTAACCATTAAGGAAATTGCCTATGCCTGCGGGTTTTCGAGTGAGGGAAGTTTCTGTAACGCTTTTAAAAATCTTGTGGGCTTGTGGCCTATGGCTTACCGGGAAAATGGTAATACGAGGCTTTTCTAAAAAGTCTTACCCGGCCCCGTGTTGTATTTTTTGCTCTTTTGTTGTAAAAATTGCTCATTTTATAAAATTTGCTTGTCTGTTTCTTTAAGCCAATTATACAATAAAAGCCATGTTATCGGTATGAATTGATATCTGATTTTATAGGGATGGTTATGAAAGAACAAGAGATAAATACCGGCGTACTGAAAAAAAAGCCGGCGTCTTTCAATATTCTGGCGCGGCCCGAAACAATGGTAGCCCTTGCTATTATTCTGTTATTCATACTGCTTTCGATTCTTCGTCCCCAAACATTTCCCACGGTGCGGAATATCTTTAATATATGCAGGCAGTCTTCCCTGGTGGCTATTCTTGCCGTGGGCATGGGGTTGGTTATCGTTACCGGGGGCATTGATCTTTCCGTTGGGGCGGTAATCGCCCTTTCCGCCTGCCTGGGCGCGTGGTCTTACAGGCAGCTTGGCGCTCCACCCTATGTCGTTCTTATCCTCATTCTGGGGATTGGCGCGGTGGCAGGCTTAATTAACGGCACGCTTATAGCAAAACTGGGAATACCCCCTTTTATCGTAACCTTGGGTATGTTAAGCGTCTGTACCGGCGCCGCGCTTTTGATCTCCAAGGGGGCTCCCATACGCTACGACCCATCATGGATTTCTGTTTTCGGCGGGGCGTATATTGGCGCTATGCCGGTTTCCGTACTGGTCATGCTTTGCGTGGTGCTTGCCGGTTTTGTCTTTGCCAACCTGACCCTGACGGGCAGAAACATTTACGCGGTGGGGAACAGCCAGCGGGCGGCAAAACTATCCGGTATTTTCGTAGACCGGATAATTATCGTCGTATATGTGATCATCGGCGTATTGTCGGGCCTCTGCGGCCTGCTTCTGATTGGCCAGATGAACAGCGCCGATCCTTCTTTTGGCAAGGGGTATGAGCTGGATGTAATCGCCGCAACGGTTAT
>JAITNM010000071.1 GCA_031290475.1 Treponema sp.
TCATTGTACCCGTATTTTTTTTCGCCGTAGATGTAGGAAGTGATGACCCGGTAATCCCCTATTCTGGCCCGGCCCCAATACCAGTGATTCATCACGGTACGCATATTGATGTTGCCCCAATTGTGATCGTGGTATCCCGTACCGGTATGACGGGTGGTCTTTCCATCCAGGGTTATTTCCGCCTCTACCAATCCTTCCGGCACCGAGGGAAGCCAGGCAAAAAAGTGTTCGTCATTATTGCCAAAATAGATGTGCCCCGTCTCCGGGCGCCAGGACGGTACATTGCTGGTAAGGTGTACCTTTGCTTCGGCCCGGTCGTTCTTAAAATAGATATCATATTCTTGTAAATTGCCCTTAAAGTAACAGGGACCGATGTTGACATCACAGCCCTCTTTTGCGGCGCTAAAGGGAACGCCGGGAACCTCAAATCCCCCGGCATAGAACTGCCCCTCGCCGTCCTGCCCCCCTTCGGTACGCTTGAGGGATATGGTAACATGGGGCTCCGGCGGTCCTTCGGGGGACATCATGTGTTTGGTATAAAACACGATCACCAGACTGGTCCCGTCGTCCATGTGGGAATCAAAGTACCACCACTCATACGTACCCTTTTCCCCGCTGTTGGTTCTGGTCCCATCTTCCCATTGTTCAACGGTACCTTTTTTTAACCCCAGTTTTGTGTAGTGTTCCGCGGTTGCTCCCAGGCGGGATTGAATTTTTCCGGCCATGATCCAGGTTCCTCCTTATTCTATTTTCCCCCACAGCAGGGGCAGGGGCTTTATAACAACAAGCCGCTGATAATCTCCTGTTCCGCAAAAAGGGCGGTTACCCCGCCGGTGTGCCAGAACACTACATTACTGCCCTGGGGGATTTTTCCGCTTTTAATATAGTCCAGAAGCCCGGCAAAGCCCTTGCCTGAATATACCGTATCGGCCAGAATTCCCTCTGTTCTTGCCAGGCGCCGGATCGCGTCATTCCCCGCATCGCTGGGAATTTCATAGCCCGGCCCGTAATAATTCCGATCAACCCTTAAATCTGAGGGGCTCAGCCGGTCGGGAACGGCCAAAAGCTCCAAACTTTGATTTGCCAAAGCGGAAATTGCCGTTTCGTAACCGGGATCCGGCGGGCCCACCGCAATGGAAATAATTTTAGCGTTACTGTTCAGAAGCAGCCTTCCCGCCGCCAGCCCTGCCAAAGTACCGCCGGTTCCGGTGGCGTGAAAAATATAATCCACCGGCTCCCCGCCCATGGACTGAAATTGCCCGGTAAGCTCGGCAAAACCCCCTAAAAAACCCAGGGTACCCACGGGGTCCGCACCGCCGGGAGGAATAACATAGGGCTTCTTGCCTTTGTTTAAGAGATCCTCCGCATGTTGAAGCGCCGATTTATAGCCCCGTTCAGCCGCCTGGGCTTCGGTCTCCCCCGCTTCTTTGGAAAAGACATGAATTTCCGCTCCCAAAAGGCGGTCCAGCAACAAATTTGCCCGGGGCCCCTGATCGTCGGGCTTCACAATACTGAGCAGGTAAAGAATTGGTTCAACGCCGCAGCTCCGGCAGACCGTAACGGTTTGCATCGCGTGATTCGACTGGGTGGCGCCAAAGGTAAACACCACATCGCAGCCTTTCGCTTTCGCGTCCCCCATAAGGTATTCCAGCTTTCGTATTTTATTACCCCCAAACTGGCTCTTTCCGGATAAATCGTCCCGCTTTAGGTATAGATTCACCCGCAGCTCATCAGAAAGACGCTCCAGCTTATGAAGCGGCGTTGGGTAAAAGCCAAGGCTCTGGCGAGATTTTTTGGCTAAAAGGGCCTTAACTTCGTTAATAGTAAACATATAGCTTCAGTCCTTATAGGCTACCGCTTCAATTTCTATGGATGCGTCCTTGGGGAGCCGCGAAACCTCTATAGTAGACCGGGCCGGAAAGGCGGCGCCTTCAAAGAAACCGCCGTACACTTCGTTGACCTTGGCAAAGTCCCCCAGGTTTTTCAGGAATATAGTGGTCTTTACCACATCCTTCCGGGAAAATCCCGCTTCCCCAAGGATGGCGTCAATGTTGTTCAATGAGACCTGCGCCTGGGCTTCAATTGAATCCGGTATTTTTCCATCTACCGGGTTGACCGGTAACTGGCCGGACACATATAAAAAATTACCCGCTAAAACAGCTTGGGAGTAGGGGCCGATGGCCGCCGGAGCTTTGGTTGTGGCTACTGCTTTTTTCATTCCGTTTCCTTTTTGGTGTCAAATTTATTTTCCCGGATATAGTTGTAAATAGTATACCGCGAGACCGCTAGTTCCCGGGCAACAATGTCAATTGCCCCTTTAATATCAAAAATACCCTTTTTAATCAATTCAAAAACGATGGTTTTGTTTTTTTCATTATTGGGAATATGATTATGACTATTGATGGCGCCGATGGTATCCCGAAGAGTGGTTTTGATCAGATCGTCAATATTGTTGACAAAATTTTCGGGGGTCTTGTCTTTTTTCCCCTCCGGATTCCGGAAGGTATCAAGAATATCCGCCAGCGGCGTGCTCATGTTAAAGTTGATGCACATCATCCCAATAGGTTTTCCCGCTCCGTTACGGATCAGGGTGGTAACGGAGCGGAGGGTTTTACCATCGGCGGTTTTAGAATAATAGCAGCCGGTTATTGTTTCGCCGGCTTCTTCCGCTTCTTTTAGTATTTTCATCCCAAGGTCGGTTATGGGAGACCCTTCGCTCCGGCCGGTAATATGCCCATTCCGTATATAGATGATCGACCGGTCCAGGCTTTCAAAGGAATGGAGTACCACCTCACAGCTGTTTCCAAAAGCCATAGCAATACCATCCGCTACGGGCTTCATGGCTTCGAGTATCTGTTTGTCCCTGGGGCTAATGGCAACCGCCCTGTTCTTATTCTGCTTCATACCTGTTTTACATGGGTTATTTTATCATCCCCCCTCTTTTTTGTCAACATGAGATTTGTTAAAATTTTTTAAAAATTAGTAAAATATTTCAATATTTGCTTGACAGATCGCCGGGAGGATATTAAGATAAATTGATTTAAGGCAGGGCAGAAAATGAAACACGATTTTACGACAAGGGTAGATCGAAGGGGAACCGGCTCGGCCAAATGGGAAGCAATGTACCTGAAAAACCCCCAGGTATCTCCCGGGGTGGCGCCCCTCTCCGTGGCGGAGATGGAACTCCTTAATCCGCCGGAGATTATCGCGGGGCTTAAGGAGTTCCTGGATCACGCGGTTCTGGGGTACACCTTGCCCACCAATGCTTACAAAAAAGCGGTGGCCGGCTTTATGAAGCGCCGGCACAATTGGGAGATTCTGGAAGACTGGATTGTCCAGTCCCCCGGAGTAATCTCCGCCTTTTTTGTGGCGGTAAACGCCTTTACCGAGCCCGGCGATGGGGTCATTATCATGCCTCCGGTTTATTACCCCTTCTCCATGGCGGCGAATGTCAACGGACGGACCCTGGTGAATAACCCTCTTATAGAGCAAAGCGGAACGTACAAGATCGATTTTGACGATCTTGAGGCAAAGGCCGAAGATCCTAAAAACAAACTTTTAATCTTTTGCAGCCCCCATAATCCGGTTGGCCGGGTGTGGACCAAAGAAGAACTCCGGTGTGTGGCGGATATCTGCAACCGGAATAAGGTTCTGGTAATCTCCGATGAGATCCACTTTGATCTCCTCCTTCCCGGGACAACCCAGACGATCTACTCCACCCTTTCGGAAGAAACGGCCCAAAACTGCATTGTCTGCACCGCCCCCAGCAAGAGCTTTAACCTAGCGGGGATGCAGGTATCCAATATCATTATTCCCAACAAGGAACTAAGGGAAAAACTTGCGAACCAGTTCTTGAGGAATGGTCTGGTTATGATCGGCATCCTGGAACAAAAGGCCTGCGAGAT
>JAITNM010000130.1 GCA_031290475.1 Treponema sp.
GACAGCCTTCTTATGCTCTTACGCCCCTACGGCGTGCTCGAACTAGCCCGCACCGGCCTTGTGGCCCTGGAGCGGGGCCCTGCGGTACTTTCTGTACCGGTACTAAGCATTAGTAACTAACCGGCAATTGCGCGGTTGTCCCGGTGGAACCTCGGTTCCCCTGTTGGAAGCCGTAAGTCAATTACCGGATACTCAGCAATTCCGGGAGGTTTTCCTCCCAGGGATGGTTATATGCCCGCAGGCCCTGCCTTAGACGCTGCCTGGGGATACGAAGGAGGAAAGTATGGCTATTATGTACTACGAAAAAGACTGCGACCTGGGCGCTCTAAAGGGTAAAACCATCGCGGTTATTGGTTACGGTTCCCAGGGGCACGCCCACGCCCTAAACGCCAAGGAATCGGGGCTCAAGGTGATCGTCGGCCTCTACGAGGGGTCCTCTTCCTGGAAAAAGGCCGAAGATGCGGGGTTTGAAGTAAAAACGGCCAAGGCTGCGGCCGAGGCGGCGGATTTTATTATGATCCTCATAAATGATGAAAAGCAGGCCAAACTCTACCAGGAGTCAATTAAAAATTCCCTCAAACCGGGGAAGACCCTGGCCTTTGCCCATGGATTCAATATTCACTTTGGACAAATCCTGCCCCCGCCGGACATCAATGTGGTGATGATCGCCCCCAAGGGGCCGGGTCATACGGTGCGGGAGCAGTACCAGGCCGGCGCCGGTGTGCCCTGCCTTGTTGCGGTGCACCAGGACGCCTCGGGCGACGCAAAACGGCTGGCTTTGGCTTATTCGGCTGCTATCGGCGGCGCCAGGGCGGGGGTTCTTGAGACCACCTTCAAAGAAGAAACCGAGACGGACCTCTTTGGCGAACAGGCGGTTCTCTGCGGCGGAGTCGCCGCCTTAATGAAGGCGGGCTACGAGGTCCTGGTGGAAGCGGGATATCAAAGTGAAAGCGCCTACTTCGAGGTCATGCACGAGATGAAGCTGATCATCGACCTTGTAAACCGGGGAGGCCTATCCTTTATGCGGTACTCGATTTCGGATACCGCGGAGTACGGCGATTACGTTACCGGGCCCAAGATTATCACCGGTGAAACCAAGGACGCCATGAGGCAGGTTTTGAAGGACATACAGACGGGTAAATTCGCCAAGGATTGGATCAGCGAGAATCAGGTAAACCGTCCGTTCTTCAATAGAATGAGGGCTATAGAAGCCCAGCATCCCATAGAAAAAGTAGGCAAGGAGCTCCGTTCCATGATGGGATGGCTGAAACCGCCCACAGAAAAATGAGGAGTGACGCGCCAAAGGCGCAAGTCTCTGGCGAAGTGAGGAGAATTTATGTCAAACAACAAAACGCAGTCCGGGACGCGTAATTTAGTGCGCATATTCGATACAACCCTCCGGGACGGGGAACAGTCCCCCGGCTGTAGTATGAACCCCCAGGAAAAGCTGGAAGTTGCGAAACGCCTCGAAAAACTCGGGGTGGATGTCATGGAAGCGGGCTTTCCCGCGTCCAGCCCTGGCGATTTGGAATCCGTTAAGGCCATTGCGGGGATCATCAAGGACAGTACTGTGGCAGGGCTCTGCCGGTCTTTGGAAAAGGACATCGATACCGCCCGGGAGGCCCTTGCCCACGCGGTCAATCCGCGGGTGCATATCTTTCTGGCCACCTCGCCAATCCACATGGAGTACAAGCTCAAAATGACGCGGGATCAGGTGTTGGAGCAGGCGGTATCCGCAGTGAAATACGCGAAAAAATTCTGTTCCGATATTGAGTTTTCCGCGGAAGACGCCTTCCGCAGCGATCCCGATTTTGTATGCAAGGTTTTTGGCGCGGCTATTGCCGCCGGAGCATCTACGGTGAACTTTCCCGACACCGTGGGATACGCCATGCCCGTCGAATTCGGTGAGCGGATCCGCTACATCAAGGAGCATACTCCGGGCATGGAAAATGCATGGCTTTCGGTTCACTGCCACAACGACCTGGGTCTGGCGGTAGCCAACAGTCTTGCTGCTATTCAGAACGGGGCGACCCAGGCTGAATGTACGGTTAATGGCATCGGCGAACGGGCGGGCAACGCTTCCCTGGAAGAAATTGTGATGAGCCTCCGGGTGCGGACAGATGTGTTCAACAGTGACAGCAGAATTGATACCACCCAGATCTACACCGCAAGCCGTCTCGTGTCTCAGGTGACGGGGGTCAAGGTTCAGCCCAACAAGGCCATTGTGGGGGAGAACGCCTTTGCCCACGAGGCGGGGATACACCAGCACGGCGTTTTGGCGAACAGGGCTACCTACGAAATCATGACCCCCCAATCGGTGGGAATTTCCCAGAACCAGATGGTTTTGGGCAAACACTCGGGCCGCCATGCCTTTGAGGAACGCCTCAAGGACCTGGGCTTTACCGTGGATGCCGAAACCCTGGAAACGATTTTTGCCCAATTCAAAGATCTGGCGGATAAGAAAAAAGTAGTGAGCGACCGGGACATTGAAGCCCTGGCTATGGGTTTCTCCTCAGTTGTTCCCGAAACCTGGCGGCTCGACCACTGGGCGGTGAACACCGGTTCCGCCCTGGGCGCTTCGGGCGTCATACGCCTTACCCACAAGGATGGCCAGTTTTATAAGGTTATTGCCCTGGGAGACGGTCCTATTGATTCGATCTTCAAGGCAATCAACCAGATCATCGGGAAAGAACCGGACTTGGATCTCTACGAAATCGGAGCCATCACCGGGGGTTCCACTTCTCAGGGGGAGACCATGGTAAAGATCAGCTTGGACGGCCGTCACTGGAACGGCCGGGGAGTCTCGACCGATGTGATTGAGTCTTCGATAAAGGCGTACCTGGCGGCGATAAACGCCATGGAATGGGAGCTATCGGCTGCCTTTTCCCAATAACAGGAAAGTACATGTGTAGTGATATGAGTGATACGGTTGAAATCCTCGATACAACTCTCCGTGACGGGGCTCAGGGAAAGGGGATCGCCTTTTCGGTCCAGGACAAGCTTGCCGTGGTCCGGGCGCTGGATGAACTGGGAGTAGCCTGGATCGAGGCGGGGAACCCCGGGAGCAATCCCAAGGATATGGAATTTTTCCGCCTGGCCTCATCTCTCTCTCTGGAAACGGCAAAGCTCTGCGCCTTCGGTTCCACCCGGAAAAAGGGCGTCAAGGCCCCGGAGGATCCCCAGATACAGAGCCTGCTTGAAGCGGAGACGGAGGCGGTGGTTATCTTCGGAAAGAGCTGGGATCTTCACGTAACGGAAGTTCTCCGGGTAACGCGTGAAGAAAACATCGCCATGATCGCCGAGACGGTAGGGTTTCTGCGGGACCAGGGGAAGCGGGTCTTGTACGACGCGGAACATTTCTTCGACGGCTGGCAGGCCAATCCGGAATATGCCCTCTCTACATTGAAGGCCGCCCTGGAGGCCGGGGCGGAACGGATCGTGCTCTGCGACACCAACGGCGGCGCCTTCCCCGACACGGTTGCCGCCGCCGTTCAATCAGTTATAGAAAAACTCGGCCTGCCAAAACCGGCGTGTGACGACCGTATTTCTGTCGCCAAAGGCGCATCAGCCGGCATACATGCCCACAACGACGCGGCCTTTGCCTCGGCCAATACGGTAATGGCGGTGAAGGCCGGGTGCCGTCATGTGCAGGGGACCCTGGTGGGTTTCGGCGAGCGCTGCGGAAATACCCCCCTGGCGGCGGTTATCCCCAGTATTGAACTCAAACTCGGTCTTCCCTGCCTCCCCCCCGGCCGCCTCCGGCGGATTTCAAAGATCACCTGGCAGGTAGCGGAAATCGCCAATGTTGCCGTTCCCGACAGTATGCCCTATGTGGGGGCCAATGCCTTTGCCCATAAAGCGGGTATGCACACCGACGGCATTTTAAAAGTGCGGGAATCCTTTGAGCACATCGATCCCATTGCTGTGGGAAATGACCGCCATTTTCTTATGAGCGAGGTGGGGGGCCGTTCCGCAATTGCCGAACGGGCAAAGAAGATCGAGCCTTCAATCACCAGGGATCATCCGGTTACTTTGGCCCTGGCGGATAAACTCAAAACCCTGGAAGCCGAAGGCTGGCAGTTTGAGGGGGCGGACGCGAGTTTTGAGATCATGGTCCGCCGGGAACTGGGGCGCTACAGGCCCCTCTTCAAGATCGAAGCCTACCGGGTGGTGAGCGAACATCCCACAAGCGCCGTGCTCGCCTGTTCCCACGCGTGGGTTAAGGTGCTGGTGGACGGCCAGGAGGAGATCGCCGCTGCGGAGGGCGATGGGCCGGTAAACGCCCTTGACGGAGCGCTGCGCCGGGCTCTCAAGCATTTCTACCCCGAGTTGGAGAAGGTCCGGCTTGCGGACTACAAGGTGCGGGTTATTGACGGGAACGCCGCCACCGCGGCAAAGGTGCGGGTCCTCATCGAGTCCACCGATGGCCAGGGGAACTGGTCCACGGTGGGGGTCTCGGAAGATATAATTGACGCGAGCCGTTCCGCTTTGGTGGATTCTATAGAGTACAAACTGATACGGGATATTGAACGGCGGTTCAAGGCATATTTATAGGAGTTGAATATGATAAC
>JAITNM010000156.1 GCA_031290475.1 Treponema sp.
TTGGGCCACAGGCGGCGGGCAAGCTCCGGGGTATAGAGTTCCTTGGCGGCTTCCACTCCCCAAAGCGCGATAAGGAAATGCCAGGGAAGCCGTTCCAGGGATCGCTGGAACAGGAAGCCGCGGTCAAAGGGACCCGCCTTTTCAAGAGCGCCCTCAAGCACCGCAAGCATTTCTTCCGGGGAGACCTTGTAGTCCCAGTTAAGATTCCTCATAAGTTTAAGTTTTTCTTCCCGGTTCAGTTCCATCCCTTGCTCCGGATTAAGCAGTGTCTGTCCATAAAAGTCGCTTACCCTAAGTATACGCCGCAGCCCGCCGATTTTTCAAGATAAAAGAATTCCCGGTCAACTTACGCGCTTCATCGCCCTTTGGAAGGCTCGGGCTATACCGGAACGCCGTTATTCAGCAATAACCGCGTAATGGGTTTTGATATTGTTCTTGAAATTTTCCGGAAGTGAATCCCATTCCAAAAGATCGGCCCGGAATGACAGGTTTGATTCCTCCAGCGCTTCTTTTAACAATGAAACCTGAGAGCCTTGTCCCGCTCCGGTAAAAACCACAAGGTCCAGATCCGACCAGGGCCGGGCGGTTCCTTTTACCCGTGAACCGTAAGCCCAAATGACCGTATGGGGCAAATATCGCTCCAGAAGCAGGCGCAGTATTTCCCGATCCTTTGGGGCAAGATCAACAGCATTCAGGTCCACGGCTTCCCCGTCATTTTTTCATACAGTATGGCAGTGTCTTTGACAAAATCAAATGCGCGACCGATAGTAATTCCAGCTTTTTCCTCCGAGTAATCATGGGAAGTATCGACCCGTGCATCGGCATAGGATAGCCAGGGATCAACCGCTGGAAAAAGCTGGTTTTCAAAAGCAATGCGGAATAACGGCTTAGGGCTGTTGGGAAGATTGGAGATACCAAGCTCCTCTCCAAGATAACGCTTAAGAACCTTCCAAAGACAATCGTAACAAACCTCAAAACGCTGTACTACCGACTCGGCAATTGCTTCCCTGTCGAGTTTCAGAAGTTCTGGCCGTTTCGAAACGTCGCAAAAGTTTTGCAATTGCGCTTCCAGGTGTTTCAAAGATCTCTCAAATTTCTCATAATCTATCATAACCTTGAAGAATCCTTCTCTCCCCTAAGTACATAACAGTGACATCTTACCTGCGCCTGCCCCTGGAAATCAGCACAAGCCGTACCAAACTCATGATTGCCGTAAGGGCCGAAGCAACGTAGGTAAGGGCCGCCGCGGTAAGGACCTTCCGCACTCCCCGCAGTTCCTCCGGGGTAAGCACATTATTACTGCGCAGAATTGCCAGGGCTCTTGCCGAAGCGTTAAATTCAACCGGCAGGGTAACGACATAAAACAGCACTCCTGCTCCAAAGAGGATTATCCCCAAGTTAATGAGAAGCGGGAAAGAAAGAACGATGCCTGCCACGGCTAAAAGGGGCCCTGCGGAAGAACCGATATTGGCAACGGGAACCAGGGCGCTCCTGAGCGCCAGGGGGGGCCAGGAAACCGCGTGCTGTATGGCGTGGCCGGTCTCGTGGGCGGCGACCCCCACGGCGGCTATGGTCGGCTGGGCGTAGACCGGCCGGGACAGGCGCAGCACCTTCGAGCCGGGATCGTAGTGATCCGTGAGGGAACCGGCGACCCCCTCAATTCTGACATCCCGGATACCGTTGGATTTGAGCAAAAAGGCCGCCGCATCGGTACCGGTAATATTCCGGGAACAGCGTATCCGGGAGTACTTCGCAAAGGTGGATTTAACCAGGATCTGCGCAAAGAGGGAAAGGAGCAATGCGGGAACAACCAAGACTAAATAATAGTAATCAAAATACATGATTACCTCCTCGCCGGAAAAAGTATATTCCTGATATGGGGTAAATACAAGCGGAAAAATGCGCCCTGGGGACTGCTTGACCGGATACGTAAGCTTAGGTAGATTATTCCTATGACTGCCGATGAACTTCGCTCAAAATATATCGAATTCTTCAAAACCAAAGGCCATGCCCAGATCCAGGGCAAGTCCCTGATCCCCGAAAATGACCCTACGGTGCTCTTTACCACCGCAGGCATGCACCCCCTGGTACCCTACCTCCTGGGCCAGGAACATCCGGCGGGGAAGCGGCTGGTGGACTTCCAGAAGTGCATTCGTACCGGGGACATTGATGCGGTAGGGGATCCGAGCCACCTTACTTTTTTTGAAATGCTCGGGAACTGGTCCCTGGGGGATTATTTTAAGGAAGGGGCCATCAAGATGAGCTTCGAATTCCTCACCTCCCAGGAATGGCTGGGGATTCCGGCGGAGAAGCTGGGGGTAACGGTATTTGCGGGGGACGAAAACGCGTGCCGGGATGAGGAATCGGCGGAAGTGTGGAAAAGCCTGGGAATTAAGCCGGAACGGATCGCCTATCGGCCCAAGGAAGACAACTGGTGGGGCCCTGCCGGAACCACGGGGCCTTGCGGACCTGATTCGGAGATGTTCTACGACTTCGGAAAGGAGCCCTGCGGGCCCGGCTGCGGACCCGGCTGTTCATGCGGGAAGTGGCTTGAAATTTGGAACGACGTGTTCATGCAATACAACAAGACCGCGCCGGGGGCCGATGGTTCCCCGGGGACCTATGAGCCCCTGGCCCGAAAGTGCGTAGACACCGGTATGGGGATCGAGCGGACGGTTACCATCCTCACCGGCAAAAAATCGGTATACGATACCGAGATTTTTGCCGGCATTCGGGAGGCGGTGGAAAAAGCGGCGGGCTATACCTATGGGACCGACGGAGAAAAGGACAAATCGGTCAGGATCGTCTGCGATCATGCGCGTTCCGCCACCTTCATCCTGGGAGACCCAAAGGCGGTAAGCCCCTCCAATGTGGGGGCCGGTTACGTACTCCGCAGGCTCATACGCCGGGCAGTACGGCACGGGCGGAAACTGGGTATTCCGGATCAGCAGCAGGTACTGCCCCCGGTAGCCCGGGTAGTGGTGGATCAGTTCAGGGGTCCCTACCCTGAACTCGGGGAGAATCAGCATTTTATAATAGAAGAATTAACAAAAGAGGAGAATAAATTCCAGGAAACCCTTACTAAGGGTGTGCACGAATTTGAAAAACTGCTCCCGAATCTCCTCAAGGATCCCAGGAAGATCATGTCCGGGCGTCTTGCGTTCAAACTCTACGATACTTACGGTTTCCCCATTGAGCTTACCGGGGAATTGGCCCGGGAAAAGGACATGACCGTAAACCGGGATGAATTTGACGAAGCCTTCAAGAAACACCAGGAGCTTTCCCGAACCCAGGGAGGGGCCGGCTTTAAGGGCGGGCTCGTCGATCACGGGGAAATCGCCACCAGGTACCATACCGCAACCCACCTGCTCCATAAAGCCCTTCGCATAGTCCTGGGGGATCATGCGGCCCAGAAGGGATCCAACATCACCGCGGAAAGGATGCGCTTTGATTTTTCCCATAACGCGCCTATGACGGCGGAGGAAATCCAAAGGGTCCTGGATATCGTAAACGAGCAGATTAAGCGGAATCTGCCGGTGAGCATGGAGGTGATGAGCCTGGATGAGGCCAAGGCCGGGGGGGCCATCGCATTATTTGGAGAAAAATACGAATCCCAGGTAAAGGTTTACACCATTGGGGATTTTTCAAAGGAAGTGTGCGGAGGCCCCCATGTAGAGCATACCGGGGATTTGGGAACCTTCAAGATTCAGAAGGAACAGAGCTCTTCCGCCGGGGTTCGCCGTATCAGAGCTGTTCTTGAATAAAACCCTATCCTATGATAGTATATTTATGTGTAACCCGCCTTGTTTCTCCTGTGTTTTACAAAAGGGGCTTATTTGTACGATTTTTTTTGTTTTGGAAGGATGAATATGAAACTGTTGTCTTCATTTTTACTTTTGAGTCTTTTTGCAAGCGGCGCTGTCTTTGCCCAAACCGATCTGCAAACGGTAGCTACCGTTTCTTTGACTAAAACCGAGTCTATCACCGGTAAGCAGCTCAGACTTGATATTGAGGCTGCGGAAAAAACCCAGGGCGGCCGGGCGTTGACGGATGAGGAAAAACGTCAGGTGCTGGATATGAAGATCAACGAAATCCTCGTTCTTCAGGCGGCGGAGCGGGATAAGATCGGGGTAACTACCAACGAAATTAACCTCCAGATGCAGCAGCTCAGAAACCAACTGGCCCAATCCATAGGGCGTCAACCTACAGAGGCTGAATTTACCCAGGCCCTGAGGAACCAAACCGGGATGGATAGGGCCGGCCTGGAGGATCAGTTTCGCCGGCAGCTGATATTGCAGAAGTACATTCAGGCAAAAAAGCAGAATGTTCTGGATTCGGCAAAGCCTCCCACAGATACGGAAGTTGCCAGTTACTATAACCTCAATAAGGCCAAGCTGGTACGGCCCGAAACGGTACGGTTTTCCATGATCCAGGTCCCCTTTGGGACAACTCCGGCGGAAAAGAGCAAGGCCAGGGAAACCGCGGATCGCCTTGCCCGGGAAATCGGTACGAACCCTTCAAAATTCGATGAGGTGGTACAAAAGTCTTTCGCGCCAAACGCGGGGTACCAGGGGGGGGACGCAGGCTACTTGCCCCGGAGCCAGCAGGCCCAGGCGGCCGTAGGCCAGGAGCTGCTCAACACGGCCTTTACCCTGAAACAGGGGGAAGTTTCCCGGCTCGTGGAAAGCCCCCAGGGCTATCATATTCTCAAGATCACCGAAACCTACGAGCAAAAGAATTTAGGTTTAGACGATATTTACCAATTGGGAACCAGAGTAACGGTGCAGAATTATATCCGGCAGGGCCTGGCGGATGAAAACGCGCTCATGGCTATTAAACAGGCAACCGATGAAATCGTTGCCGATCTCCGGGGACCCAACAACCGCCCGACCTTTTCCTACCGCAAAGAAAATATACCCTGGTGGAAATCTACCTGGAAATAAATGGCATCCCGTAGAAAAGGCCGTATACTGGCCTTCCAGGCCCTCTACTCCTGGGAGGCAACGGGATCTCCCGGGGAGTGGAAAGATCTGCTGAACTTCTCCTGGGCCGGGACGGGGGAGATCCTCCGGAATGAAGAGCCTCAGATTGCAAATCAGGATTTTTCCCGGCTCCTGGTGACAGGCACTATCGAAAACATCGCTTCTGTGGACGCTATGATCTGCTCTCACCTTGAAAACTGGGACTTTTCCCGGCTTAACCGGGTTGACCTCGCGATACTCAGGATGAGTACCTATACCCTGATGTTTCAGAATGATGTCCCTCCTTCTATCATAATTGATGAGGCCATCGGTATTTCTAAAGAATTCGGGACCGATGATTCCTTCAAGTTCATAAACGGCGTTCTGGACAGCATCCGCCGGACTTTGCAGGATCCGAAAACCATTCAAGACCAGGCTGAAATGCCCTCCCCTTCCCCTTGAGCATGGCACGCAAGAAGCAGGGGCCAAGGCTCCTCCTGGCCCGGATCTGTATGACCGGGGCTGCCCTTGCCCTCATCCTTTTGGGGGCGTTGCTCTTCATTACCACGCGCTACAGGCTGCCCCTCTTTACGAATAAGAGCCGGGAAACTTCAAAGAGTGAAACTTTCTACCACAAGTTACAAGATTTCGACGCCCTCCGGAGCGGGAACCTTGCGTCCTTTGAGGAGCTTAACCGGCGCCTGAAGGATCTTGAAGAGGACGCCCTGGGGGTAGAGTCCCATCTTTCAGTGTTGAAGCGCCGCCGCGAGCTGGCCTCCGTGGATTTTGAAAACGCTCCCGCCGCGTACCTGGCGGCGGCGGAACGGGCCGCAGCAGCCTTCCCCGCCTCCGGGCTCCTCCAGGCGGTAGCCTCGGAAGCGGCGGTTCTGTCCGCCCAAATGGCGGAGGCCTCCCTGTACGCCGCCAATATCACCGGCCCGGACCTGCTGCCCCTGGCCCTGGCAGTGGCCGTTCTGAACGGGGATCTGGCAACCGCGGAAAAGGCCGCCGCCCTGCCCCGGGGTGGAGAGCTTCTCCTGGCCGTATCCGGCGAAGGACAGGAAGACGGCAAGGCCGGCTCAGGGTATTTTATCCGCCGGAGGAAGCAGTATATCATCAACGCCGCCATACTCAGAATCCTTAGCGGGGATATCCGGGGGGCGGGAAACCTGATCCAGCCCCTCTTAATATCCAGGGAAGGGGCTTCAATGCCGGAGGACAATCCCGCCGGTTTCACCCGGGAGGCCCGGGGAGAGGTTCCGGAGCCGGCGGCGCCCCGGATATTTGCGGCTGAGTACTACTACGACTTTGGCGACCCCAGGCGCAGCGCGGAAATTTTTGCCCGCCTCGGGGAAGACCGGTACCTGAGCCGGGAAGCGGACGCCCTGGCACTGGCCGGAGAATGGGAACACGCCAAGAGTCTCTGGAACATTTTAGCCGCTCCCAACGGAGAGGGGTATATCATGACCTCCCCGGAGATCCTCGCCCGCTGTCTCTACAACCTGGCCTCCGCCTCCCCTGTCCCCCGGGAGGAGAGCTTCTGGATACAGCGCCTTCTCTCGGTCGATCCCAACCATATCTACGGCCTTATACGGTACACCCGGCTCCTGCCAACAGGCCAGGCTCTGTCTATTCTGGAAGGATCCGGGCTGTCCAGGACCGAAGCCCTCATTGCCCTGGAAGTCCTCCACCGCCGGAGGGAAAGCTGGCCGGTGGACAAGGTTATCCCCGAAACATGGCTCCTTATTAACCGCTTCCGGAATGCCCCTCCCCTGTACCAGTGGGGGGCTTATTACTTCGACTTCCAGAAAGCCTCCGGCGAAACTTCCCGGCTTATCCGCATGGCGGAACAGCAGGGCATAGACGGTCCCTGGCTGGATTTCCATCGCGCCCTGGCCCTGATCCGGCAAGGCAAGTACGGGGATGCTGAAGATCTGCTCCACAGGCTGGACCAAAGCGCCGATGGCGTCCCGGCGGCTTCCGGCAGCCTAAGCGGGGCTTTCCCCTTCACTTCTCCCGGCGTCTACCCGGACACCCTGGCCTGGCGTATCCCCGCCAATATAGGCCGTCTTGAAGAAGCCCGCCTTGCCAATGCCCGGGCCCTGGAATACTACCAGGCTGCGGCGGCTTTGGCCTTAAAAGACGTTTCCCCCGGGGAGCAAAACGCCAACATCGCCCGGCTTCAGTACCGCACGGCCCGCTCCCTCCGCGCCCTGGGCCGTGATCGTGAAGCCCGGAAAGTTCTGGAATACGGCCAAACCCTGGATGAAAACAACCTGGCCATCCGCCTGGAACTGAGCCGTCTGGACGATTTGGGAATTTTTTAACCCCAAAAATGGAGATCCTTTCGATTTAAAAAGAATTTTGTTGACGCACGGTATTGATTTTTGTATATTTTAGTTATCCAATTATTTCTTATTACTACACGTTTAATGGAGGAAGTATATGAATGTAAAACCCTTGGCCGACCGGGTCATGGTTAAGCTTGAGAAGAATGAAGCAAAAACCGCAGGGGGCATTATCATCCCCGACACCGCTCAGGAAAAAACCCAGGCGGGTATAGTAGTCGCCGTTGGGGATGATACCGAGGTGATCAAAGTAAAGGCCGGGCAGAAGGTGATGTATGATAAATACGCCGGAACCCAAATCAAGATTGATAATGAGGAACACCTGATCCTTAAGATGCAGGATATCATTGCCGTCATTGAATAGCCGTGGGTTCATGGGTCCCTACCGTCGAAAACCCGGCGCTTAGTACCCTGTAAAGGCTAAATGGCAAGGTAGAACAAAGAAAATTTACCACGGACCACACAGACGGAACAGACTTTTTGTTCGAGATATTCTCTTCGTCCGTGTGGTCTGTGGTGGTTTTCTTCTAATGTCCGCAAGCAGCGCCGCTTTAACTGGGTCTCTTTGACCCAAAATTTATCTTTATTTTTTTATCTGTATCAAATAGACCCACATTTTCGGCTTATTGATGAGAAGGGAGCCATTATGCCCTCCTTTTCCGGTTTTACTCAGAAGATTTCATTTTTTATTTTATTCTATCAATGTCCCCAATGTCATCCTGTTCTTATAATTCATTATATAGTAACGAATTAGAAAATATAAAAATCATGATTTTTTTAGTAAGAAATTCGGCGTAATTGGCATGGTACTTGCTTGTATATATATAACCAAAGAATAAGGAGAAAACCATGACGGCAAAGAAAACGACCATGAAAACAAGCAAGGCTCGTAACGCAACTCAATTCATCAATTCCGATGAGAATGTTCTTTCAATGTACTTGAAAGAAATCAATAAGATTCCCCTTCTTTCCAGGGAAGAGGAAGATACCGTGGCGCTGGCCGCGGCGGAAGGGAACCGGGCCGCCCGGGACAAGCTGGTAAGCGCGAATTTACGCTTTGTCGTTAATGTGGCAAAGAAGTATCAGGGACAGGGGCTTCCCCTTTCGGATCTTATAAGCGAGGGCAATATCGGCCTGCTCAACGCGGTAGAACGGTACGATGTAACTAAGGGTTACCACTTCATCTCCTACGCGGTGTGGTGGATACGCCAGGCCGTACTCAAGGCGATCTGTGAAAAGTCGCGGATGATCCGGCTCCCCCTTAACCGGGCAAATGAACTGGTTCAAATCGAAAAAGTCCGAAAGCTCTGCCAGGAACATACCAGCGCCGAAGCGGAAATCAAAGAAATTGCCAAAATACTGGATATGGAATCGGAACATGTAGCTGACATTATCAATATAAGCCGGGATCTGATTTCCCTGGAAAGTCCTGTTAATACCGACAAAGACTCTTCCACCCTGGGGGACTTTATTGAAGATGAAGGCTACACCGCCCCCGATGAAGCGGCTTTGGAAAGAGCCCTGCAGGACGACATAGAAAGCGTGCTGGGCACCCTGAATGAGAAGGAAGCGGAAATTATCCGGTACCGATTCGGCCTGAAAGACGAAGCTCCCATGTCCCTCAAGGAAATTGGGGATAAGTTCAACCTGACCAAAGAACGGATCAGGCAGATTGAGAAAAAGGCCCTGAAAAGGCTCCAGCATCCCAGCCGGAAGCAGATCCTGGAGAGCTACGTCGCATAAGGTAAGGGACAGCGGGCCCCCCACCGGGCTTCGCGCCCTTCATGAGGAGGCGGGGGGTTACCCTATAACATTGTGCAGCCATTTTCCCGAACGGAGGCGCCAAACCCCCAGGAGGGACTTGAGGGGATCTTCCAGGGAAAGACAGAGGTAGATGACGGGGACCGGGGCGTGGAAGATAAAGCTTGCCGCCGCCGCCAGGGGCAGACTTATAAGCCACATAACAACCAAATCGTAGACGGTACAGAAGATGGTATCCCCCCCGGCGCGGCACACCCCGACGATCATGGTCATGTTGAAGGAACGGAAAGGGTAGGAAAAACCCAGGATGAGGAACATGGCGGCGGTGTAGGACAGTACTTGGGCGTTTACCTTAAAGAGTACCGGTATGAGCATCGCCAGGGGAATAAGCAGTAATGCTATCACCAACGCGGCCAGGGGATCGAAGACGCAGATCTTCTTGGCGTAATCCCGGGCTGTTTTTTCATCCCCTGCCCCGATTTTTTTTCCTATCAGTACAGCCGCCCCGTTTCCCAGGCCCATAAAAACAACCCAGGTAAGCTGGGAAATAGTAGCGGTAATATTAAACGCGGCGATAGCGTCGGTATTGGTCCGGGCCATGATGAGGTTTTGGACGCTTATTCCCACAGACCAGAGCATCTCGTTGAGCATTACGGGACCTGCAATGATAAAGAAATTCCTGGCGTAAGTCCCGTTAAAGGCCAAAAACTGCCCGGGACTCCCGGCAATGACGTACCTGGCGGCGTAGCTTACCATTACCAGGATCGCCGCCTCCACAAAGCGGGAAATTACCGTAGCTATGGCGGCCCCGGCCACTCCCATGGCCGGAATAGGGCCGGCGCCGAAGATGAAGAGGTAGTTGAGCGCCATATTCATGGAAAGGGCGATAACCGTGGTAATCATGGGAAGCCGCACCTTTTCTGTCGAACGCATGGCATGGGAAAAGACGAAGCTTATTGCGTAGGGGATAAAGGACGGGAACAGCCTACGGAGGTACACCGCTCCAGCACGGATCACATCCGGGTCCCGGGAATAAACACTGATGATTTTTCCGGGGAAAAACAGGGCGGCGGCGGTAAAAATAACGCCCATTCCCAAGGCAAGGACAAGACAGATGCCCATACTCTTCCGTATCCCCGGAAGATCCTGTTTGCCCCAAAACTGGGCGGTAAATATGCTGCCCCCGGAAACAATACCAAAGAGAAACATATTGTACAGAAAGAAGAATTGATTTCCTAAACCTACCGCGGCGATTTCCACGGTTCCCAGTCTGCCTATCATCACCGTGTCGGCGACGTTCACCAGAGAATTGACCAGGTTTTGCAAAGCGATAGGGATTGCCAGAACAAAGAGGGACCGGTAAAAAGACCGGTCCCCCAGGATGCCTTTCTTCATAGACTATATCAAGCCTTCAATAAACTATATCACCAAAGAAAAGAGATGAAAAGAGCCGTTCTTTAAAACGCGGCAATTCCAAATTCAAATAAAACATTGAAATTTTGCCTTAAAAAGTTGCCTAAATTATTCGTTCCTTTAAATACAGCAAATTTCCGCCCACGGGCCGCTTAAAAGATTCCGGAACAGGAACAAAAATCGATACTTTTGTCCCGCCCTTTTTTACAAATTTAAGGTATCCAGGGTTTATTTGCAAGTTTTTTTGTCAATATTTTTGTATATTTTGCACTTTTTTTCACTATTTTCAGCTTTTTTTCTTTTTACTCCCTGCGACTCCTGATAGCGGACAGCCGGAGGGCCCGCAGGGGCATGTGCTGTGTTTAAAGGAACGAATAATTTAGGCAACTTTTTCGACGGCCCTGATCTACCGGTTTGTTTGTGAAGCGGTCTTATTACCCGGTCATGATTTGCTGCGAAGGGTACATACTCTTGGTTCCGCCCCAAGGGTATG
>JAITNM010000230.1 GCA_031290475.1 Treponema sp.
TTCCTGTAAGAAGGATCCTGAAATATATTCAAGAAATTGTTCATAGTAGTCACTCATTTCCCGGGAGGTATCGATCAATACAATTAAATCACCCGGTTCTTCCTGTTGACCGAAAGAGATCAATATAATTAATAAGGAGAGTATGAGGAAGCTTATTACTTTCTTCATATAAATAATAACCTGCTCTCCTTAATAATACAAGAATCCGGTCTTTTTTTAAAGAGTTACTGCAGATATTTCCTTAACCTCGTATGAAATTTTTTCATCCCCAATGGAGAAATCAAATCCATCTCCCACTTTCTTATTCAGCATTGTTCCGCCAAATGGAGAAAGATAGGAAATAATCCGGTTGTCAGGATCCGATTCCCAGGGTCCCAGAATAGTATATTCTTCCGCCTTCTTGGATGAATTATTTAACAGGATGGCCTTAGTGCCAAAGGACACCCTGTTGGCGTTAATCGTACCGGGATCGAAGAGCTGGGCCCGCTCAATTTCGTCTTTGAGTTTCGCCACAGTGGAATTGAGGATTTCCTGTTTTTCCTTAGCCGCCTTGTATTCGGCATTCTCCCGTAAATCTCCCAGGGATAAGGCAAAGGCAATTTCCTTGGAATTGGCAGGCACCTCCACCTCCATGATATGGGTGAGCTGGCGCTGTTTTTCCTCGTACTTCGCCGCCGTAACAATAAGCCCCCTGGTGCTTACCGTCTTTTCCATATCCCCAAAGAATTTAAAGTCCGGATGCATATCCAGAATGTGGCTCCGGAGTTTCATCTTGTCCGCTGGATCCAGGTCCTTCACATCTTCGATAAAGGTAAAGAACCTGAGTATTGTATCTGTATCAGCCAAATCAATAAAGGAATAGAGCACATCTTCTTTAAACAAAATGGTGTATACCTGTTTATTGATCTTTCGGTTTTCCGATGTATCCCGGTGATTTTTAATTTCCCGGTAAGTGATATCCAGAATATGAATCAGGGTGATCAGCTGTTTTTCTAAAGTGCTGCCAACCTTTGAAAACCATGGAGCCTTGCTCAGATTCTTATAAATCCAGACTACCGCTTCCCGGTATTCCCGGTAATTTTCGAAACAATTCTGGACCATAGATACTAATTTATCCTCAAACTGCTCTTTTTCAAGACTTACAATAATGGCATTATTCAGGGCGTATGGGAAGAGTTTAATATAAATATCAGCCCAATTGGGGACAAAAATCTTGACATGGTTTAAAAAATCTTCTTTGATTTTGTTGTCTCTTATAGCCATGAAAACTGAAGAAACATCATCAATATCTTCGAAAAGCTGCTGGAAATCAAGCTGAAGCCCTGTTCCCAGATAGGGATACTGGCGCACCAGATCCTTTACGAGCAAAAAGGACGCAACGACCTGCTCGTTAACCTGATTGTAGGATCTCAGGTACCCTGTAAAGTAGGAAAACATTTCGTTAAAATATTCTGAGTCCAGCTCAACGTCTTTTTGGGATACAAAACCGCGCACCGTTTGTACCCGTTCAAAGAAATTACGTTCCGCCTTGAATTCGTTAAAAAGTTTTTCTTCAATGCTTATAGGCCGCTCCCGGACCGTATAGAGATCTATGTTTTCGGGACTTACCCCTAAAGACGGGTCCGACTTCAGCACCTCCCGCGCCTTCGTGCTCCAGGTAGACCATTCTCCCGCGGAAAGTATTGAGGGTACAAGTTCCGCCTTGATCCGCTTTATGTCACAGGAATTACCGAAGCTCCTAATTACCGTTTTAAGCGCCCAAAGGGGTTCATTTTTTACCCGTTCGTGCAGTTTTTCTTTTTTCTGAGTGGCCTTGAGCACCCAGATGTGATTTTTCACCAGAGTTTGCAGGGCGTTCACCGCCATCTTAAGAGACATGGCATGTTCGCGCTTCTTGGAAAAATCAATAACAATTTCATCCCCTTCGATCTTTGCTATTCTGCCCACCCCCCAGGTGCGGTGAAACACAAAATTCCCTTTGTCAAAGGCAATATGTTTTTCAAAATCCTGAATGGCCTCGTGGACATTCCGGTAATTCTGGGCAAGGTTGGAAATACGGATGTATTCCTCAAGCTGGCTGTGATCCGCATACTTCTCTTTAAAACATTCGGTTATTTCCCGGCGGGCAAGAGAATCCTTCTCGTCGTACTGGAGTATGAGCTTCAAGATGCTGATAGCCGTATTGATGTCCTGGCTCTTACGGCAGGAAGTGTACACATCCTGTAAAAGCAGCACCGCCTTGTCTTCGCTGATATTCTTGGCGATCTTTTTCTGCACATGGAGGAAGAAGTCGATATCTTCGGGACAGTATTCCAGAAGTTTTGCCCAAATTTCCCGGACATTGGTGAAAAGCTGTTTATTGATATACCGATGAAGGGCTTTTTTATAATAATCAACCGCAGATTCACTGTCGCTGAGTTTTTCGAAGTGTTCCGCCAGGGATTTTGCAAGATCCGCTTCTTCATAATCAACTTTTACGAGCCGTTCCCAGATTCCAAAAATGGCTTCTTCTTCATTGTCATTTTTATAGCAATCCGCCATGGTCCTAAGGGCAAATTTAGACTCCCCATAGTCCAGGATCCTCTCGCAGAGGTACTTGACAATATTCCACTTGTGATTGTCTACAAAGATAGTCACCAGGCTTATCAGGGTGGAATCGTCAATGATCTGCCGGGACAAGGCGATCATACCGGAAAGATAGAGCGCAATAATGCTGTTCTTAGTGTGTCCTAAATGCTCGTCACAGATCTTTTTAAGTTCATCAAGGGATTTCTCTTCTTTTGCCTCTTTCAAGAGCACGTCAAGTTCCTTGAACTGATTCGTAGAATAATTACTGAGGGTAGCGCGAGTCCACTTCTCCTCATTAAGCATATCCTGCACATTTTTAAGAAGAGCAGTAGAACTTACAACTTCAGTATCGGACATCTTGAAACTCCTGACCTTTCCCGGTCCTGCGTAATTTTATAGACCCCGTTTTCACGAAATCTTAAGGATCTGGAAGATCCTAATGGATCCGTTCGTATATTACCGGATCGATAATCTTAATTTTCAACATCGTTTCTTCAATGAGCCCGGGATCTTCCCGGATATTCTCATAATGATCAATCAGCCAAAGGTAATGATTGATCAAACGGGGTTTAAAAAGCACGGCGTTTTCCTCGTTTTCCGGACGGCTTCTGACCTCATTTTCCAGGGAAAAGATGGACTGCTTCAGCCTCCCCAACTCTACCGGTTTAAGCTCCCGCTTTACCGTAAAAACCCCGTAAATCGCCCCGTAAATGGGCATCCACTCCAGGAGCTCCCCTCCGCTAAGCCCCTTCTCTTTCATTACCTGATCCCTGAGGCCGATGATCATCTGGGATTCCATAGTGCGCAGATCTACCCCCTGGGGATTCATAAAAAAAGCTTCCCGAAACAGGGCTTTAGCCACCCGGGTTTCATCCAACAGGGCGTTTACATCCGCCAGTTCCGAGAGGGTCTCCCCGTCCTCCCTCCTGAACCGGATCGCCTGCTCCAGGTATTTCAATGCCAAATCGTAATTACCGACCCCCTTATAACACTGCCCAACCTGTAACAATAAAACCGGATCATGGCGGTTTTCTTTGTCTCCAAGCACATCCTGGAAATACTGCAACGCGGCGGAAAAAACAAAACGCCGCACCGCGTACAGGCAGGGTTCAAAGGAGGCGTCTCCAACCCTCTCCAGAAATGTATGAAATGATTTCCACTGAGAAAGAAAATAGCCTCCCTTCTCGTAGGTATCCCGGAAATCTTCAAGCTTTTTCAGCCTTTCAAGCCACCACTTGACGCATTTAAGGGCAAAAGCCGCTTCCTGATTGTCAAAATCCGCCCTTAGCGCCTCCTCAAGGACGGTTTGCGCCGCCTTAGCATCCGAGGCTTTCAGGTTGTCATAGGCTTCCTGAAGGAGCCCCGCTACCGGTATTCCCAAATCCATGGCTTGATCAGTTCTTTATCTTCTGATAAAAAATTTGTCCTTGTATTATACCATTTTCACAGTTATTTACAAGTGGTAGTTAGGCGGTTATGATTGGACTATGAATCCAGCAGCACAAGTTATTATTGCACCTTCGGTTTTAAGCGCGGATTTTTCCAATTTGGGCGTCGCGGTGGCCCAGATTGACTCATCCGGCGCCGATTGGGTCCATTTGGACATCATGGACGGTAAATTCGTCCCTCCCCTGACTTTCGGCGCCAAGGCGGTGGCGGATATGCGCCCCCATTCCCGCCTGGTTTTCGATGCCCACCTTATGGTTTGCGAGCCGGAACGCCATATTGAGGACTTTGCCCGGGCCGGTTCGGACTATATCACCTTTCACGCCGAGGCGGCCCTTCATTCCCACAGGCTCCTTTCGGTAATCCGCGATTTGGGCAAGAAAGCGGGGATAAGCATTGTTCCCGCTACACCGGTGAGCGCCATTGAACTGCTTCTGCCCCTGGCGGACCTGGTCCTGATTATGGCGGTCAACCCCGGATACGGCGGCCAATCCCTCATCCCCGAATCTATCGAAAAGATCGAAACCCTTAGGGAAATTCGCCGGAAAAAAGGCCTTAATTTTCTGATTTCCGTTGACGGGGGGATAAATATCGAGACCGCCCCGATTGTCCGCAGCGCCGGCGTGGATATTCTGGTAACCGGTTCTGCTTTTTTCGGCGCCCGGGATAAAGCGGCCCTGGTAACTGATTTACGAAAATTATAGGTTTTTGAGACCATCTGTTTTGAAAGAAGTCTAATATAGCGCCCTGTTTTTGCCGAAATATACCATTAAGGATAGTACGGATGAAACGTGTTTTCTATATTGGTATAGCCGGTTTATGCCTGATTTTTCTGCCTGTGGGCCCTCTGTTTTCCCAGACCCGGGGCTCCTACGATTTAACACCCGAAGCGCGGCTTCAATACGGGGTCAGTCTCTACGGCAGGGGGTACTGGCCGGAAGCGGTGGACGAACTCCGCCAGGTCTATTCGGAAGCCTCCGGCGCGGCCTTAAAAGCGGATGCCCTGTATTGGATCTCTATGACCGAATTGGCGGCCGGGAATTATGATAATTCCATCCGCGCCATGGATGAACTGGAACGGCTTACCCCGGGGAACGCCAAATACGCTGAGATCCCATACCACCGGGGCAGGGTATATTACTATTTGGGCCGTTATGATGAAGCAATATCCCTCTTCAGAACCTACATTGACAGCATTGCCGTGGATGTGCCCGGGGAATCGGCCCGGAAGCCCGCGGCGCTTTACTGGATGGGTGAGTGCCTTTACGCCATGGGCCAGCTTAACCGGGCGCAGGATATTTTTTCTCAAATTGTTGAGCAATACCCCCAAAGCGTAAAATACGAAGCGTCTTCCTACCGGCTTGCGCTGATCAATCAAAAGAAAATCGAAGTGGAATTACTTTCTATTGTAAAGTGGAGCCATGAGGAATCATTAAAAACAGTAGAAGAATACCAGCGCAGGGAAAAATCCTATGATCAGGCGATTATCGCCTACCAAAAAAAGATAGCGGAAATGCTTAAGGATACATACCTGGCCGGCCTTGAGGCGTCCAATGCCGGCTACAGGAAAAGGCTTTCCGAAGCGGAGGCGAAGATTACCGATCTGGAAAAAAAGCTGGAAGAAGCAAACCGTTATCTGAGCGCCGGTAACCGCCGGGAAAATCAAAACCAGGGAAGCTATTATCCGCCAAATCAGAACGGCTATACAGAAAACGCCGGCAGTTATGTGGATAACACTGCGCGGCAAAATAGTTCAAATACTACCCCAATAGAATACAGCGCTCCCAGCGAGAACCCTGCTCCCCGTTTTGGCAGAATTCAAGATCTCCGCAGTTCTTCTACACAACTTATAACAGAGCTTAATCAGATGCTTAACGCGAGGTAACAGGGTATATGAATAATTGCGGCTTTAAGAAATACTGTATTGTCATCATCTTTCTATTATTTTTGGGGATTTGCAATTCCTACGCCGCCGATTATTTTAACGGCCGCATTAAACTGAGCCTTAATGAAAATACCGGCCGCTTTTCCCTGTATTATCTTGTAGATACTGTTATGAACCGTTATGAACCTCTCTTTGCGGATCAGGATTTAAGAACATCCTCCCTCACGGTAATGATAAACGATCGTACGTACAAATTAGGGGAAACTACGGCTTTTACGGTAAAAGCCGGCGGGAAGCGGAATAATCCCTCATTTATTTTTGAATCCTCCCTTTTAACCGTTACCCAGGAATTCTCTTTTATCTCCACCGGCGATGATCCCCAATCAAACGGCGTCTGTATGAATATCAAGCTTGAAAGCCGGGGAGGGCGGATAAACACTGTGGGGATCAAATTCCTCATCGACACAAAACTGGGTGAAATCGCGAATATCAACTCCGATCACTTTGCAACAGACAAACGCGGCATACGTTCCGAAACTCTTCTTGATTACCATGAGGAAGATAAATGGTGGATCTCCCGGAACGCCCAATACGGCCTTATGGGCAGCATCATTACCGACTACAGCACGCGGCCCGATTCGGTGCACTTTGCCAACTGGAAACGCTTAAATGACATGCCCTGGGAATTGCAGTTTAGCCGGAGAAATTTTAATAACCCCCCTTATTCGATTAACGATTCGGCGGTATCCTATATTTTTAACCCGGTAAGGTTGTCTCCGGGAGAAACCAAAAATTTTACCATTCTTCTGGCCGCCGAAGATCGTACAGGCTTTGCCCGGGTTGCGTCAGATTCAACCCGGCAAAATTCCCAGAACGCCGGTTCGAATCCTTCCCCCCAGTCTCCGGAACGGACCGCTTCTCTTTCAATTAATTACCAGCCAAAGGAAAACCAGGAAACCATACGCGGCGATCTTGAAATCTTGAATGATTTGCTTGCCCGGCTTAACGAATACTCTTCCGGCGCCATTGCCATTTCCGATGATGAAGTTCTGGCCATGGAATTAGTTATCGACAGAATAAAAAACCGGTACGGCTTCCGGTAACAGATAATGAAGCTTGACCCTGTTCTTGCAAAAGGTATACGGCTGCTCCGGCGGAAAAAATACGGCGAAGTTATCCGTATTTTAGAAGCCGAGATTTTCAGGTTTCGAGACAATTTTAAATACTATTACACCCTCGCCCTCTCATGCCTTTTAAGCGGTGAATTCGGCGGGGCCTTTGATTTCTTTAAAAGGGCCCGGGATATTAAGATGCGGGAGCCCTTAGCCCTCCTGGGCCTTGCGGTCCTTTACCTGCGCCGGGGAGATACGGACAAAGCGGTGGATCTCTACCTTGAAGTACAGGAACTGGATCCAAAGAACAGAATCGCCCATAGGGCCCTTAAAATAATCCGTAAACACGGGGGAGCGGAAAACATCATTGCCTGGGCCAACTCAGGAAAACTACCCACCCTCTATCCGCCCAAACCCTCTCTGCCATTCAGCCGGCTAAGTCTTATCCTCCCCCTGGCAGCTCTGGCGTTGCTGTTTTTTTCCGGCCTTTTTTTTGTTAAATTTGACGTGCTTAACCTTTTTAATAAATCCGGGGACCAGCGCCGGGGAATTGAAAACACCCTTTTAGCCAGGGACGAGCAGGAGGCGCCGGTACAAACCGGCGGAAGCTACCGGTATGTGCTTACCCGTAATGAGGTGTTGACCGTATACTCCAAAGCCCAGTCCCTTTTCAGTCAGTTCCGGGATGAAGCCGCCAAGGTGGAACTCAACAGGCTCATTGAGTCAAACGCCTCGGAGGGCATTAAGAACAAAGCCCGTCTCTTAATGTCCTATACCGGGCTTCCCGGTTTTGACACCCTTAAAGACCAGTACCGGTACGGCCAGGTTATCAATGAACCGCCCCTGTTCCGGGATTGTTATGTTATATGGCAGGGTATGGCGGCAAACTTGGTAACGGAAGAAAACGGCACTTCATTTAATTTACTTGTGGGATATGACACTAAAACTACATTAGAAGGCATCGTACCGGTTTATTTTGATTTTGTTATTCCAATCAATACCGAACGCCCTCTGGAAGTTCTCGGTAAAGTGATTCCCGTGTCAACCGCAAAGGGTTTGGACATCAAGCTCCAGGGCGTGGCGGTGCACCAGTCGGGTCTCCTGGTCCAGGAACCGGAGAAAAACTAATATGGCCGCGCGGTTAAACCGGACAGGAGACATAGTCTCGTGCGGGCGGTAGTACAGCTTGTACGGGACGCCTCTGTAGAAACAGAAGGCCGGGTATCGGGAAAAATCGAAACAGGGCTTCTGGTATATTTGGGCGTTGCCCGGGGCGACGCCCGGGAAGACGCCCAATACCTTGCGGAAAAGATAGCAACCCTGCGCATATTTGACGACAGCGAAGGAAGAATAAACCTTTCGGTACAGGACGTACAGGGCGGGGTGCTGGCGCTCTCCCAATTCACCCTGCTTGCCGACGCCCGGAAGGGGAGACGCCCTTCCTATTCAAGCGCCGCGTCAGCGGAAACGGCAAAACCGCTCTACGAGTATTTTATGGAGCAGATCCGCGCTCAGGGGCTCCCCTGCGAAGGGGGCGTTTTTCAGACCCACATGCAGGTAAAGTACACCAACGACGGACCGGTAACAATACTCTTGGATTCACGGAAAAATTTTTAAAGGCTCCGGCGGCAACAAGGGAACCTTGGTCACTTTTTTTCTCATGTCCAAAATTTACCATTTTTTACCCACATTGTCAATATATGTCCAAATTTTTGTGTTTTTTACCCATGACGCCGGGCGCGTTAGCGCCCATTATATCTTTCCTATCGGAAAGCGGAACGGGGTGACGCATGATTATTTTACGGGTATGCGTCTACCCGGTTACTCCCCCCTTGCTGTTCCAAATACTCCCGCAAGTCCCGTATCAACCGGGCAGTGCGGATTTCCCGGCCTTTCGCGTTGAGGTGATAGACGGAGTCATAAAAATAATCCGTGGGAAAACAGTAATCTTCGGGGGTGGAGATAACCTGTATGGTTTTTTCCGCCCTCAGGGCTTTGTCTAATTCCGCTATGAATTGTGCGGAATTGTGGAATGCCGTTTCTTCGTAGCTGGGGTAGGAAATAAGTACTTTTATTCCCCGCTCGGCAAAGAGAGCGGTAAAGCGAAAAAAACGCATTGGATTCTGGAGATTGATTTTTTCCAACGGAGGAAGGGGAGGGAAAGGCTGATTTTCAATTTCCAAGTGCTTAACATAATCGCCGTATTCGTTAAAACCGTCCCCCGATTTGGCAAGCGGATTAGGTGGACGGGGAATCATTTTGAGCAGTTTTGTTTGCAAATAAGCGGAAAAACCTGCGGGTTTTCCATAAAATGGTATATGCGCGGCAAGCGAATAACGGTGGGTCTCAAAAATCAACTCGTAAGCTGAGGAATATCCGTTCCATCCATTTTCAAAGTGGGTATATTCCGGAATGATTACCAGCATATCCCCCTGACTGAGCAATGGCGCAATATCATCCAGAATACGGCCCAATCCGATACCGGCCTGAATTCCTATGTTTACTACCGGAATATGTAGCGTGTTTTGTATTGTTTCACTGTCAATGCCAAAGGCGATATTCGAGCCCCCAGCCAGCACAATCCGGGGTGGGGGAATATCCCGCAGTCTTTCGTGTTTATCGTTGATTGCCTGCAAATAATCGTTATGGGGAACGGGAAGCAGTATAATAATAATCAAGGATACGATAATTAAAAGGCATAAAATCGCGCACTTGTACAAAAACTTTTTCATAGTGTACCGGATTCCTTAAAACGTAAAATAGATAAACTGTGAGGTATCGGCGCTCCAGCTCAACAGTATCACTAAAACCAGCGCATAGTACCCGGCCCAGCGCAGGACGAGTGGGGTGCGCGCTATCTTTGCCGTGCCGAATGTACCCTTCGTCAGGAAATCGGCGATAATCAAAACCGCAATAACCATGAACGAAATCCCGCAGGCCACCGCGCCAAAGCCCACGATGGGATACGCAACACCCCGGCTCCAACTACTGCCCAGTTGAAACGCCACCCGTATCGTATTCATCACACCCTGTAGAGGAAGCTGCCGGATATACCCCGCCAATTCCCCCGGCAGGGCGGCAAGTTTTGCGATAATCAAAACGGCGTCGGCCATGCTGTTGGCGCGGAAGAAGATCCACGCAAAGCTCACGAGGATAAAGGTGATAGCAATACGTAGTATCGCAGCGATACGTAGTACCGCAGCGATACGTAGTACCGCAGTGAAGCCGGCGGCCTCCGGTTTTGTCCCGGCCCCATCGCCGGTCCGGAAAAGCCGCCGCATGGCCAATTCCTGGAAACTGCGCTCGATAATCTGGAACACGCCGTGGAGCAGGCCCCAAAACACAAAATGCCAGGCCGCGCCGTGCCAGAGCCCGCTGAGCAGAAAGGTAGCCAGGAGGTTCAGCTTTTGCCGGAAGGGGCCTTTCCGGTTGCCGCCCAGGGGGATGTAGACGTAGTCCTTGAGCCAGGTGGAAAGGGAGATATGCCAGCGCCGCCAGAACCCGGTGACGCTCCGGCTGAAGTAGGGGGTGCGGAAATTGGTCATCAGGTTGAAACCCAGG
>JAITNM010000241.1 GCA_031290475.1 Treponema sp.
AACGACCGGACCATGGTGTATATCCGCCGGGCCGACGACGATCCCTTTGTACCCCTGGAGACTGCGGGGTTTGAAATTCCCATGACCATGGGAGACAGGCTTTTTGGGGGGAAACTTAAGGGGAACGTCCGGGGATTAGGGCTGCTGCAAAATTTCATGGCCTATCCCGCTTTTTTCAAGTTCTTTTCGGTTAAGAACCTGGCCCACGCCTTCAATACGCCCCATTCGGCCCTGGAAATGGTCGTCATGTTTACCCGCCGGGAACCCTCCCTGGCAAACATTAAGACCCCTTCCCTCAAGCTTAACTGCGTCCCGGCCCTTAATATCTTTGCCAAACGTTCCGAACGGGTAACCATTGAACGGGAAAAATATGAATTCCATATCCTGCCTGACCGTACCGCTATGCGGGATTATGAGGTGATACGGGTTCAGAACCTGGAATTCTACAATGAGCGGAACGAAGCGGTGTATCATGCCGCTCCCTTTTATGAGGCCGATGTTTTATCCGGGAAAGATCAGCGGAATTTCTTCAGCCAGCGCCGCCGTAAAACCTTATTTGACCCCAGGACGACCCAGCGCAGTTCATATACGGGAACCGAAGTTTTTGTGTCCTTTTCTTCCCAAACCCACCATTTGGAAGACGCGTATCAATTAGCGGGAGACCTGATCTGTTCCAACCGGGATTTACCCCTGCTCCTGCTTCCCGATACTTCCCTTGTTTCCCACAGTTCCCTGGTAACCCAGGGCGCCTTTGTTGCGGGTCCTACCCGGCCCGGCTATTCCCTGATGGAGAAGGGGGACGGTTCGGATTTTTCAAAACTCAGTTTTATTGTTTTTAACCTTTCATCCCTCCTCTGGCAGAACGGGAATTTCCCGCTTTCGGCCCTGAAAACCATGGTGGGCGCTTACCGGCTCCGTTCCGGGGAGGAAATGGACCGGATCGTGGACGGCATTGCGGGTATTACCAGCGAGCCTCTGGTTTTCCGGTTTTTTAAACAGGGGGTGGTGTTTTTTGAGTACGGATGGAGAGTGCAGGTTACCCTGGACGAAACGGCCTATGCCGGTGTGGGGTACTATATTTTCGGGAGTATCATCGGGGAAATACTTAAATCCTTTACCTCGATTAATTCCCTGCTGGAAATTCAATTTTTTACCCGGCAATCAGGACATATCGCCACATGGAAAACATTAGAAGACTCGTAAAAAACCTGTCCCAGAGCCTTCGTCAGCGTATATCTGCCCCTGATTTCTGGGGCTTTGCGCGAAGACTGGAAAAAAACAACGCCCCCAAGCCCCGCCTGGGGTACGCGAAACACCCCGGGGAGGAAAATGTGCGCTTTGGGCAGGCCCCGTTCCTGTATTTCCCCAGCACCGATATCGCCGAAATTTTTGAAGGAAAAACAACGGGGATTGACGCCCTGATTATCACCTACTTTTTTGGCCTTTTAGGGGTGAACGGGCCTATGCCCCTGGAATTTACCAGTTACGTGTACGGCAGATCCCACAACCATTACGATAATACCTGGCGCCGCTTTCTGGACATTATTCACCACCGGATGCTGACCCACTATTACCGGGCTTTTGCGATGAACCAGCAGAGCATCAGCTTTGACCGTCCGCTGGATGATCCTATCCGGGGGATCATTAAAAGCCTTACCGCCCTGCCCCCGGATATAAATTTTGGGGGTAAAGAGGACGCCCTTACCCTCTCGTACGCGAATAAGTTTGCCTTTATGGTCAGGAACCGGGAAGGGCTGGAAGAAATTCTGCGCCGCTTGTTAAAAACCGCCGTGGAGCTGCGGGATTTTGTAATCGCCCCCTATGATCTTGCCCCGGAGGACTACGCGGTTCTGGGAAACCCCAAAACCGCCATCCTGGGGCTGAACCTGCAAATCGGGCGGACCTTTTTTAGCGCAACCCTGTGCTTTGAAGTTATTATCGGCCCCATTGATTTTAACGCGTACCAAATGCTGATGTCCGGTTTTACGGGTTTCGATATTCTCAGCCAGGCGGTTAATCTCTATATGGACCGGCCGCTGAATTATACCCTGGTATTCAAACTGGCAGGCCCCAGTATTCCCCCCGCCCGGCTGGGCTTTGACTGGGAAGACGAAAAAGGCGACGCCTCCCAACTGGGGTATAGCTGCTGGATTGGAAGCCCTAAAACAGGGGAAGTGATCCTGTCAATAGATGCCTCCCGGTTTAACCGTAAGGAGCATTTAAATTTATATAAAACGGAGGCTACTGCATGAGTAAACTGAAACGGATTCAGCTTTTTTCAAAGCTTGACAACAAGGCGTACAAGGCGATTGAAAGCGCTACGATTCTTTGCAAAACCCGGGGGAATCCCTATATTGAGCTGACCCACTGGGTAAACCAGATTCTCCTCTCGGAACGTACCGATTGGCATGGGGCCATAGCGTATTTCGGCCTGGATGAGGCAAAACTCTCCAAGGACATGATCGCCGCCATGGACGCCCTGCCCCGGGGCGCTTCTTCCATCGCCGATTTTTCCAACACCATTGAGCTGGTTATCAAGGAAGCCTGGATGATCGCCTCCCTGGCCTTTAATCAGGGGGCCATCAGGACCGGGCATATCCTCTGCGCCTTAAAGCAAACCCCGGAATTTGCCCGGCAGCTCCACGACATGAGCGGGGAGTTCCTCAAGATCAACGGGGATCTTCTGGTGGAAAAATTTGCCGATGCGGTTAAGGATTCGGAGGAAACTTCATCCGCCGTCCCCGCCGGGGAAAGCGGCGCTACCGGACAGGCCGGGGCCCTTATGGGGAACAACGCGGCCATGGGCGCCGGGGAGGCCCTCAAGCTTTACACCGTGGACATGACCGCCGAGGCCGCTTCGGGCAAGAGCGACCCCATCGTGGGCCGGGACGCGGAAATCCGGAAAATTATCGACATTCTTTTGCGCCGCCGGCAGAACAACCCCATCATCACCGGGGACGCCGGGGTGGGGAAGACCGCGGTGGTGGAAGGCTTTGCCCAGCGCCTGGCTGCGGGGGATGTTCCCGATTCCCTTAAGGGTAATAAACTCCACGCCCTGGACATCGGCCTTTTACAGGCGGGGGCCAGCATGAAGGGGGAATTTGAAAACCGCCTGAAGCAGGTGATCGAGGAAGTGCAGAGTTCCGATGTGCCCATTATCCTCTTTATCGACGAGGCCCATACCCTGATCGGCGCCGGGGGGCAGGCGGGGCAGAACGACGCCGCCAACCTTTTAAAACCCGCCCTGGCCCGGGGAAAACTGCGGTGTATCGCCGCCACCACCTATCAGGAATATATCAAATACTTTGAGAAGGACCCCGCCCTGACCCGGCGTTTCCAGAACATCATTATTGACGAGCCCGATGACGATAAGGCTACCCGGATGATGCGGGGTATGGTAAAGGCCCTGGAGGATCATCACCATGTTGCCGTATTGGACGAGGCCCTGTCCCAGACCGTAAAACTGTCACGCCGCTACATCCCCGCCCGGCTGCTTCCGGATAAGGCGGTAAGCATCCTGGACACCGCCTGCGCCAAGGTCGCCTTAAGCCAGAACGCGGAACCTGCGGAACTGGAGTACAGCCGCCGCCGGATCGAGGCCCTGAGCCTGGAGATCGATATCCTTACCCGGGAGACCGCCTCGGGCTTTGATCATGAAGAGCAAATTGCCGCTCTTAAGGTAGACCTGGCCGGGGAAGAGGAAAAGGTAAAGACCCTGGCGGAAAAGTTTGAAAAGGAAAAGAACCTGACTGCTCAGATTATCCGGCTCAGGGGCGAGGTCGAAGAAGGCAAGGCCGAAAGCAAGGCCGATCTTGAGGCCACGCGGAAGGAACTGGCGGACTTCCAGGGGGATACTCCCATGGTACTGCCCCAGGTGGATACCCAGGCGGTCTCGGCGGTTATCTCCGAATGGACCGGCATTCCCCTGGGACGGATGGTCAAGGACGAGATCAAATCGATCCTCGGCCTGGACGAAGAGATGAAAAAGCGGGTTATCGGCCAGGAACCGGGGATGAAGGTCATTGCCAAACGGGTAACCACCGCCCGGGCCTCCCTGGCGGACCCCAACAAGCCCATCGCGGTGATCATGCTGGCAGGGCCTTCGGGGGTCGGTAAAACCGAAACCGCCCTGGCCCTGGCGGAACAGATCTACGGCAGCGAAGAAAACATTATCACCATCAACATGAGCGAATTCCAGGAGGCCCACACCGTTTCTACCCTGAAAGGGGCGCCCCCGGGATACGTGGGCTACGGCGAAGGCGGGGTACTCACCGAAGCGGTACGCCGCAAGCCCTACAGCGTGGTGCTCCTGGACGAGGTGGAAAAAGCCCACCCGGATGTGCACGAAATTTTCTTCCAGGTTTTTGACAAGGGCCAGATGGAGGACGGTTCCGGGCGGCTTATCAACTTTAGGAACACTATTATTATCCTGACCACCAACGCGGGGGATAACGTCGTTGTGGATATGTGCGCCGATGAGGAGCATCTGCCCGGGGCGGAGGAACTGGAAGCGGCGGTCCGTCCCGCCATGATGAAGGTCTTCCCGGCCGCCCTCCTGGGACGCATCCAGATCGTGCCCTATTATCCCCTGGGTAAAAAAGCGCTTTATAATATCATCGATCTGAAGCTGGGCAAGATTAAAAAGCGGGTCGCCGAAAACTACCGGGCGGAACTGGAGGTTACCACAGCGGTAAAGGACGAAATTATCCGCCGCTGCGACAACGCGGCTTCCGGGGCCCGGCTTATTGACACGGTAATTAACAACACGATTCTCCCCGAGATCAGCGCGGAATTTTTACGGAACACCATGGAGGGGAAGTCTCTTAAAAAGGCCGTCATCGACGCCTCGAAAGAACAGTTTAACTATTCATTCGAGAACAAGGAGTAGTAGTATGCCAACCCCCGTCGCAACCATTGCCAATCTTACCGCCACCGGGGATGTGATCATCGGCCCCGGGGGCATCACCACCATGGTTAAGGGCCTCCCCGTGGCCTGCATGGGGGACATCGTGGCCGGCCCCCTCTGCGTGGCCGGGGTGATTGCCATGACCACGGCCATTAATAAGCTGGCCAAGGGCCGGCCCATCGCGAACCTGGGCAGCATAGTTACCGGCGTTTCCCCCATCGGGATTCCCATGTCTACCGCGGTACTGGTCTGCCCCAACGTTAATGAAATTGTTTAGGATACGGTATGGCTGAAACGAAAAATTTGATGTTCTCCCTCCATTTGGCGGGTAATCTCTGTCCGGATTTTTATCCCTATGAGCTTTTCCTGGAAGAGGGAATTTCAACGGTATATAAGGCGGAGCTGACGATCCTTACCGATACGCTCCATACCCGGGAGGACCTTCTGGACCTTTTGGACAAGGCCGCTACGATTACTGTTTTCCAAAATCTGGACGGCGCTCTAAAGCGGAGCCGCTTCCTCCACGGCATTGTAACGGGGGTCAAAAACCGGGGGGTATTCTCCAACGGAAAAGAAAAGGACTGCTACAGCCATGTCTTAACCATTGAGTCCTGCCTGGCCCGGCTCCGGTATAACCGGGCCACCGCTCCCTATTACCGGATAAGCCCGGTGGAAGCGATCCGGGAAATTTTGAAAAAGAACCAACTGGGCGCCGATGACATCACCTATTTGGAACGTACCGCTTACAGCAAACATCTGCTCTTTGAACAGCAGGAGACGTCGGACCTGGAATTTATCCAGGGGCTTTTATACCTCTACGGCCTGTCCTATACCTTTTGCCAGCCCGCCCCGTCCGGTAACGGGGGCCTGGGGCAGGCTGAGCTCTACCTTTCCGGGGGCAAACGGTATCCGGCCCCCGGCGCGGTCTATTCCGACAAGCGGAAAATCCCCGATACCCTTCAATTTGATTTTTTACGTTCCGATGAGCCGGGAAACATCTGGAAAATGGACGCCTGGTCCATGGCGGACCGCATCGGAACCGACGGCCTGGAAGTGAACGCGTCTTATCCCGATGCCAACCACGGTTCCCCCAATTGGCGCGCCGGTGAAACGGGCCCGCTTAAACGGTATTTTGCCTATAACCGGCTCTTCCACGGCTATGAGCGGAACACCCCCACCGCGGAGATAGACGATGATATCATGCTGATCCTGGATGCCCGGCGCCGGACCCTGGAGCTTTCCAAGTCCGTCTGGACCGGTGAAGCGGCCAATCTGCTGCTCCAACCGGGGGCCATACTGGAGCTTGCCCATTTTTACGGCAAAAATAACAATACCCGGATCAAGGCCCGCATTACTGCTTCCCGCCTGCACTGCAGAACCTCCTGGCCCCAAACCCTCGCGGTGCCCCCGGAAGGCGCGGCGGGCGAAACCCTGAACACAGCGGTAACGTGCATGAATTACGGCGGCGGGAATGACCGGGAAAAACGATTCTGCGGGGAACGTTAAAAAAAGGCGCTGAAAAACTATTAGAGATGCCCTAAGGAGCGGACAATGGCTTTTACGAGGATGACCGTTTGTAATAGCAGTAATCAGATTCTTGATGAAGAAAAGTATACTATTAAAACTAAAAGCGACGATAAATTTGCCTTCTATGTGCAAAGAACCGGAAAAGATCCTACGACAAGCAATACTTTGACCACTCCGATGATAGTTACCATGATAATACCCATGGGCGGCCCTGAATCGGGACTGTTCCGCTATCCCCGGGTGGGCGAGGAGGTGCTTATTGCCAGTAATACCGGCGA
>JAITNM010000038.1 GCA_031290475.1 Treponema sp.
ATTTCGCTCATCGCCGAAAATCAGTTTGAATATAAAATCGCTTTTCGGCGATAGCATGTTGTGTCCCATGCTCTGACTATACCCGGTAATAGGCAAAAATTCAAGAATATAGCGAGCGCAAGCCTTTTTTTTGGGCCGGGTAGAACCAGGGAGTTACCTCCCCGGCGCCCTATGAATTGCCGTCCAAGCCTAGGCAGCCCCCTGGAAGCGTGCTACAATACTCCCATGTGCTGGTTTTGCGGCTCTCCCATCACCAACGCCGAACCTATCGGTCGTTCCCTCCGCTGTCCCGATTGCGGGAAGGATCTCCGTGCCTGCCGCTCCTGCCGTTCCTACCTGGCCGGGAGCCGGGGGGATTGCAAAGAGTCCCAGGCTGAACTTGTGGCCGACAAGGAGCGGGGGAATTTCTGCGACTGGTTTTCCCTTGATCCGAAATACCGCCAAAAAACGGCAGGGGAGGGTAAATCAGGCGATACGGCCTCTTCCGCCCGGGAGGCTTTTGACAGCCTCTTTAAGTGATAAATCATGGATAAAAGGCCTGTGCTTTTTCTTGATTCCGGTATCGGAGGACTTCCCTACTGTCAACTGTTTATGGGGCGTAATCCCGGCGAGCAGGTGATCTATGTGGCGGATCGCGCCAATTTTCCCTATGGCAGTAAAGACAGGGCTGTGCTTGCGGAAATACTCTCGGCCCTTATCCGCACCCTGGACGGCCTCTTTAGGCCTAAGCTTGGGGTACTGGCCTGCAATACCGCTTCAGTGTCCGCACTATCCGTACTCCGTGAACGTTTCCCCGCCATACTCTGGGTAGGGACGGTTCCTGCGGTAAAGCCCGCAATAGCTTCAAGCCGTAAACGGAGCATCGGGGTACTCGGTACGGCGCGCACTATTGATGATCCCTGTATCGCGGAATTAGCCGGCCGCTACGGGCCGGACTGCAAGGTGACGGGAATCGCCGCGCCTGACCTTGTGAGTTTTGTGGAACATGGCGGAGACAGTATTGGTGTTGAAGATCAGCGCTGGTGTGTGGAACCCTATGTCGCCGAATTCCGCAAAGCGGGGGTAGATGCCGTTGTTTTGGGCTGCACCCATTTTATCCTTTTGAAGGCTGCCTTTGCTTCCCTTTCCCAAACAGAAGATGCCGCCGGGGCTATCAGCTTTTTTGATTCTGTTGATGGGGTAGTAAACCGCGCGGAATCGCTGCTCGAAGAAAAGGATCTCTGGGCGATTCCGCCCTGGGCGGTTCCGCCCTTAGCAGTTCCGCCCTTGGCGGTTCCGGAAAACCTGCTCATACTTACCGGGGATGCTCTTCCCGAAGAAAAATGGCGGCAAAGGGCGGCACGGGCGGGCCTTCCCCTCCGCCTCTTGAAGGATCATCGAACCTCCGGTTCGCGGTTCCCCTCTTGAAGAGCGGGCTTGTGATCCGGGGTTCCCGGAATATTTTTACCGTGCGTCTTCCGGATACTCCCGCCCTTCTTGAATGCCGCATCAAAGGCAAGGTTCTAAAGGGGGTGGAAGGTTTCTACAATCCCCTTGCCCCGGGGGATCTGGTTACGGTGGAAGAAGAGGCCCCCCCCTCCGCTGCGGCGCGTATACTGGCGGTGGAACCCAGGCGGAACCGTCTTACCCGGACACGGTTTACCCGGAAGGATCTCGCCTTGAACCCCCAGTCGGCATCCCAGGTTCTTGCCGCCAATGTGGACATCGTCCTCTGTATTACGAGCCCCGCCTCTCCCCCTTTCCGTCCCCGTTTTTTGGACCGGGCCCTTGCCCAGGCCGAAATCGCCCCTGCTCCCGCAGTGATTGTGTGCAACAAGTGGGACCTTTTCGACGGGGACCCGGATACGGAGGAACGGCTTACGGATTTCGAGCGTATAGGCTACAGGGTAATAAAGGCGTCAACCAAAACCGGGGAAGGGCTTGAAGAACTAAAAAAAATTACCGCAGGAAGACTTTCTGTTCTGGTTGGCCAATCCGGAGTGGGAAAGTCAAGCCTCGTCAATATTCTGCTGCCCGGAGCTGAAACACGGGTGGGGGAAACAAACAGGAAATATGACCGGGGAAATCATACCACTGCCATGTCGGTTTTATTCGAAGGAAATGAAGAAAATGCCGGCGCCCGTCTTATTGATACTCCGGGGATACGGCGGCTCCTTCCGGACGGTATCGAAAAGGGGGATCTTATTTATTATATGAAGGAATTCTCCCCCTTGGCGGGGAAGTGTTCCTATGGACTCTCCTGTTCCCACCGCAGCGAACCAGGCTGCAAGATTATGGAAGCGGTTCACGCCGGGGTTATCCACAGTGATCGCTACGAAAGTTTTTTGCGTATAGAGGATGAATTAGCCTGAAATGAACGATAAGACCCTGGGACTGCTTGAATTTGACGCCATCCGTACCGCCGTGGCTTCCTGCGCCCTGAGCGAAGAAGCTTCCCGGCGTATCGCAGAATCACTGCCATTTACAGAAATTTCCGCCGTAGAAGAACTCAAGTCCCTGGTTTCATTCTTTCTTTTCCGGATCAACTCCGGCGATGAGGAACCCCGGGGAAGTATCCCCGATATTTCAGAAGTCCTCCCCAGGCTTGGCCTTGAGGGCGTAAGTCTGGAACAGGATGAGGTCTATGCCCTGGGTATCTTTGTTAACCGGGGAGAGGCGCTTAAAGCGTGGCTTGGCGCGGGTCTCAGGTCCGATACAAATGACAGTATTACTGTGCTTTCAGGAATGCTCGCGGATTGCCCCAATTGTGAAGACATTTCCCGGGAAATTTTCCGTGTCCTGGACCGGGACGGGAATCTCCGGGATCTTCCGGAATTCAGGGAGATCAAGCGGCGTATTCGCGGTTTAAATGCTGATCTGGAAAGGATTGCAGCCGGGTACTCCGGAAACGACGATTTCCGGCGCATGCTCCAGTCGCCCCTTCCTTCCCAGCGGGACGGGCGCATGGTGCTGGCCCTGAAGGCCAATTTCCGGGGCCGTATCAGGGGGATAGTCCACGAAGTTTCCGCCACCGGGCAGACCCTGTTTGTGGAGCCTGAAGAAGTAGTAGAAAAAAACAACGATATCATTATTGAACAGCGCAGGCTTGATGCGGAAATACGCCGGGTGCTGCGGGAACTTACCCTCCGTGTGGCGGAACGGCGGGAGGAATTGGCCCTTTTTCACGAAAGGGTAGTATACCTGGAGACCCTCCGCGCCCGCGCCCGTTATTCCCGGGATCGCCATTTTGCCAAAGAGGGCCCCCTCGTGCTTTTAGGGGCGCGCCACCCCCTGCTCGGTTCCCACGGGGTACCCATTGATTTTGCCGGGGACAGGCGGAAGCGGACCGTCATTATTACCGGACCTAATACGGGAGGCAAGACTGTGGCCCTTAAGACCATCGGCCTTTTCGCCTTGATGAACCAATTCGGTCTCGCCCTCCCCGCGCTTGAGGATACCAGCCTCCCTGTTTTTGACGGGGTGTACGCCGACATCGGGGACGAGCAGTCCCTGCTTCAATCCCTTTCCACCTTTTCCGCCCACATGACCAACATTGCCTCTATTGCCAGCTCGGCCACATCACAATCCCTGGCGCTCCTGGACGAACTGGGGTCCGGTACGGATCCGGAGGAGGGGAGCGCCATCGCCATGGCTATTCTGGACTGCCTCCATGACAAGGGCTGCAGTGTTATTGTTACCACCCATCATGGGGTGTTGAAAAACTACGGTTATACCAGAAGCGGTGTGGAAAACGCCTCGGTGGAATTTGACAAGGAAACCCTGTCGCCTACCTACCGTATTGTCATGGGCGTCCCCGGGGAAAGCCGGGCGGTGGATATTGCCGCACGGAACGGTTTAGACAGTACTATTATTGAAACGGCAAAGCGCTACCTGGAAAATCAGGGCTCCGATGTTTCAGCCTTAATTACGGAACTAAAGAAAAAAAACCAGGATCTGGATGCCCTGCGGCAAGAGGCCGCTGCTGAAAAACGGCGCCTTGGGGAAGAACGGCGGAGGGCGGATCTCAGGGAACTCAGGCTCAGGCAGAAAGAACAGGAACTCAGGGAAGGCGGCCTCGGCCGGTTCAGGCTCCTCGTTGCGGAAAGCCGGAAAAAACTTGAAAATCTGGTTCGGGAAGTACGGGAAGGGGAACTTTCCAGGGAGAAGACGCTGAAGGTCAAGGAGTTTTTAAGCGAACTGGAGGAGGATGCCGTCCGGGAGGAGACCCTCCTGGAAGGGGAAGAAAAACTGCTTAAAAAAATTCAGGCCGACACCGGGGACGGCGCTCCGGACGGCGCGGGCAAGGGAGACAGTGTTCCTATCAGGCCGGGGATAGAAGTAACCGCCGGGCCGTTTAAGCGCCGGGGTACGGTGCTCCGCCGGGACAAGGGCGGCTGGGTGGTGGAGATCGGCTCCCTCAGGATGACGGTAGACGAAAGGGAACTCATTCCCGTCCCCCCTTCCGGTATGCCGCAGAAACCGTTCATTGAAACAGCGGAACTATCGGACGCGGTCCGGCCTCAGGCGGAACTCAGCCTGCGGGGCATGAGGCTGGAGGAGGCCCTGGAAACGCTGCGGAAGCAGATCGATGCGGCCGTCCTTGCCGGCCTCCATGAATTTTCGGTGGTTCACGGAAAAGGAGAAGGTATACTTCAGAAGGGAGTTCACGAATTCCTCAAAGGCCAAAAGGAGGTAGCGGATTACTACTTTTCCCGTCCCGAACTCGGCGGATTCGGCCGCACCGAAGTTATTCTGAAAAGAAGTTAAAATCCCATCATATTCGAATACATTTCAAAAAAATATAAAAAAAGCCTTGCATAATAGGTCAATAATAAGTAAAATTAAAAAAATTATATTTCACAAGGAGCAATCATGCCGAAAAAAGCCATTCAATCTCCCGCATCCGTCTTAAATGCATTATTAGAAAAATATGGTCTTAATCCTTCAAAATTAGCCGCCGCCATAAATATCAATCAGGCTACTATCCGTCTTATAACCCTTGGCGAAGCAAAGATTTCCGTCTCTGTAGCCCTTCGCTTTTCAAAGTATTTTGGCGCCACTCCGGAATACTGGCTCAACTTACAGAACCAGCATGACCTGTCCCTGGCCGCCCAGGACAAGGAACTTGCCAAGATCCTGAAGGATATAAAGAAAGCCAAGAAGGCTGTTCCCCCTAAGAAGCCGGCCAAAAAAGCCCCCCCTGTAAAAAAGGCGGTAAAAAAAACGGATACTAAAAAAAGACCCTCAAAAACAGTCTCTTCCAAAGCCAAGGCCCCTGTTTCCGCCAAACCGGCGAAGAAGGAAAAAACCATTAAAGCCCCTAAAATCGCAAAAGCCCCGAAAACCGCAAAGGTTTCGGAACTTAAAAAGAGGGGACGGAAGCCAAAAGCAAAACAGGCGGCTGAACCTGTTCAGGAAAAAGCGTTTGTACCCCGTATAGAACTAATCAAGAAAAAGGATGTAATAAAACCGGTTCCCGAAGCGGAACCAAGTCCCGCGGTTTTCATTCCGGATCCCATACTTGGCGAGGAATAACAGGCCTTAGAAATCTTCCAGGGGAGAGTCCGAGTCCATGAGTTCCGGAAGGGTGTAGACCAAGGTACCGGATTTGCGGACCCGGATTTCGGCAAAGCCCTTGGATACCAGGGTATCCAGGGTCTTTTTCGCTTCTTCGATAGGAATATTGGCTTCCAGGGCTACTTCACTGGCGGTGATGATCCCCTTGTTCTGTTTTGCCAGGCGCAGGATCGCCCGCTCTACGCTTTCTTTTTCTTTTACGATCCGGACGTTTCCATCCTCTACGTGGCGCCAGGGCTGGCCTCTTGCCGCGGTTCCGTCGAAGAGGGCGTTCCGGATATTGGCCTCCCGAACCTGCCCCGGGAGGGTCAAAAAGTCGTATATTGAGCCAATCATGCCGAGTCCGCCGGTACACATCCAGAGGATCCCTGAGGGGATCTTCCCCAGGTAAAACCGGTGAAATCCCAGGGCGCCAAACCCGGAGACAAGCCAAAATAAATACGCGAGCCCTACACTATACATACTATATCTATAATACCAAAATTCTTTCGGAACTTCAAGGCAATGAGGCCCTCTATTGCCCTCTTTACAGTGAGAAAAAAATAGGATACCCTAAGTAATCATGATATTCCCCCTTGAAGAATTGATCGAATACAATGGCAATATGTACGAGATTACCAGCGCCGCCTCCCGGAGATCTTTTCAGCTTTCCATGCTGAAGGATGATGAAATTGAGGAAAACGACGGTAAAGTGGTATCCTTGGCGGCCCGTCAAATCTTTACCAAACAGGTTGATTTCCGCATCGAAGAATAGCGGCCTTTAGTATGAAAGGCAAAATTCCGGTTTTACTCCTCTTTGGCCCTACCGGGTCGGGCAAGACCGAGTTCCTTGAACAGCTCTTCACCGGTTCCGATCCTGTTTGCCCGGCGGAAGTTATTTCCGCCGATTCCATGCAGGTGTACCGGGGTATGGACATTGGTACCGCCAAGCCTTCGCCGGAACTGCTTTCCGCCCTGTCCCACCACCTTATCAATATCCGTTCCCCCCAAGAACAGTTCAATGCAGGTGAATTTGTGCGCCTTGCGGATGAAAAGGCTGCTGATATTTTCCGGCGGGGAAAACTTCCGGTGGTTTCCGGGGGCACGGGCTTTTACCTGAGCAACTTTATGCTGGGGCTCCCGCCGGCGCCCCCGTCAGATCCGGCCATACGGCAGGCCTTGCAAGAGGAACTCCGTATCCGGGGCGCCGCCGCCTTGGCAGGGGAACTGGCCGCCTGTGATCCCCTGAGCGCCGGCCGCATCCACCTTAATGACGAGTACCGGCTGCTCCGGGCGCTGGAAGTCTACAGGCTTTCGGGACGCCCCCTGAGCAGCTTCCCCCTTCAGGGCATTCACGGTGTTACCGGTTCTGCTCCCGGCCGTCCCCTGTACCGTTTCCTCCTTATAGGGCTGAAACGGCCCAGGGAGGAAGTCTACAGGCGTATTGATCTCCGGTGCCAACAAATGTTCCGGGAAGGTTTACCCGGCGAAGTACAACGGCTCTGGGAAGAAGGACTGCGTCCCGGCGATCCGGGCATAAAGGCCATAGGCTACCGGGAATTTTTTTTAGAAGACCGGGAGGGCCGTTGGCGGCAGCGGGAGGATCTCGCCGGGGTGGAAGCGATTGTGGCCCGGAACAGCAGGCGCTATGCCAAGAGGCAGATCACCTACTTTGCCATGCTTCCCGGTGTGCGCTGGATTTCCGCCGGCTCCACGCCGGGGGAAGACGACGGCGCGGAAAGAATACGCCGGGAATTGACCGTGTTCCTGTCATCCGAACCCCCGGATTCATTGTTTTCTAGGAACTGCCGATGAAACGGTTTTTTATGGCGGCAAAATAATCTACCGCCTCTTCCTCGCTGGCGATTTCCTCGGTTTCGTGGTACTCCAAAAGCTGGGGGGGAATTTCCGCGAGAAACGGAGAAGGAACGCGGTCTTCGGTATTTTGCAGTTTACGCCGTTTCAGGCAGCTTGTAATATAGAGCTTATCCCGGGCGCGGGTGATAGCCACGTAGAAAAGCCGCCGCTCTTCTTCCATGGGGTTGATGTTTTCGTTTAACCCGCCGGTCCCATGAGCCCCTTGCAGACCCGCCCGCTCTTCCCCTTCCTCAAGGCTCTTGGCGTGGGGGATAATCCCGTCTTCCGCACCGGCTATGAAAACCACGGGGAACTCAAGTCCTTTGGAGGCATGTATGGTCATGAGGTTCACCTTTCCCTTATCGGCGTCATCCCCATCGTCCCGGGTGATTAAACTAACCCGGTTCAGGTAGGGGTACAGGGTAGGATCAGGATTATCAGGGTCCTTTTCCCAGTTTTCGATGGAATTGACGAGGGTTTCTATGTTGAGAAATTTCCATTTGGCTATTTTTTCATTTTTACTGTACTCGGTTACCAGGTAGGCCCAGTAATCTATGTTGTCCACCAGGGCGCGTACTTTTTCAGACAGGCGCCAGCCCTTGGGGGGATTTTTTTTAAGCAGCTCACCTTTGAAGAATTCGATGATACCCATGAAGTGTTCAATTTCGCCTTTTACCCCTGCGCCGGTCCCCTGGGAATAAATTCCCTGGGAATTTATTCCCTGCGCCGGTTCCGCCTGAAAGAGACTTTCCTGGCCGTGTTCCGCGGTATAACGGTACCGGCTCATGGCGTCCCAGAGGGATGAGTGGTTTTTGTGCGCTAATTCTGTGAGCATGGCTACCGTGTTTTTGCCGATACCCCGCCTGGGGGTATTGATGATACGCAGTAAATTAACATCATCATCACTGTTGGCAATTACCCGGAGGTATGAAAGTATGTCTTTGATCTCCTTCCGCTGGAAGAAACTCTTTCCCCCGGAAACCCGGTAGGGGATATTTTCTGCGAGGAATGCTTCTTCAATGTTACGGAACATGGCATTCGTACGGACGAGAACCCCAAAATCATCGTACTTCAGCCTGTCCTTGATGCGCAGTTCGTGGATCCGCTGGGCGATAAAGTCCGCCTCATCACTTTCGTTTTCAGGAGTGAATAGTTCTATGGGTTTGCCTCCGGTATTGCCGGACCAGAGGGTCTTTTCTTTACGGTTGGTGTTATTGGAAATAACCCCGTTAGCAGCTTCAAGGATCGTGGTGGTAGAGCGGTAGTTTTGCTCCAGCTTAATTTCTTTGAAGGAAGGAAAGTCCTTTTCAAACATCAGAATATTTTCGTAGTTCGCCCCCCGCCAGGAATAGATAGACTGATCATCATCGCCCACTACGCATACATTTGCCCGGCCTGTTTCGGGAGAAGGGACGGCAGAAACGCTGCCGAGGGCCAAAAGCCGCATCATCCGGTACTGGGTAAGACTCGTGTCCTGGAATTCGTCTACCATGATATAACGGTAACGCTTCCGGTACTTTTCCAGAACCTGGGGGAACTGTTCAAAAAGAGCGATGGGCAGTACCAGGAGGTCGTCAAAATCCAGGGCGTTAAATACCTTGAGTCCGTTCTGGTATTCTTTATAGATATGTTCGTATTCCGGATTTGCGCCCTTCCCCCAGGCCAGGCGGCCTTCCTTAACATGGGAGAAAAGCTGCCCCAGACCCTGAATGTCCACCCCTTCGGAAGAAACACGGCATTCCCGGAGGCTCTCCCGGATAAGTTCTTCCCGGTCGGTGGTGTCGTATATGGAAAAATTTTTCTTGTACCCCAGGGATTCTATTTCTTCCCGGAGTATTTTTACCCCAAAGGCGTGGAAGGTGCTTACCGTGAGGCTTTGGAGTTTCTTCCCCGTAAGTTCCTTTACCCGCTGCTCCATTTCCCGGGCGGCCTTATTCGTAAAGGTGAGGGCCAGAATGGCCGACTGGGGTATTCCCCGTTCCAGCATACGGGCGATGCGGTAGGTGATGACCCGGGTTTTTCCCGAGCCCGCCCCGGCGATGATCAGTACCGGCCCTTCAATGGTGTTGACCGCTTCCAGTTGGGGGCCGTTAAGCGCAGGTTCAAAGTTGTCTTTTGCCATAATTCCCTGAGGTATATTACCGGAAAGGCAGGGGAAAAACTACTGGTCCTTAACTGGCGCCGGTTTTTTCCACGTTATGCTGAAAGACGATCAGCATTTTTTCTATATCTTCCTTGGATACTTGCGACTGCTTGATCATCTCATTGAGGGTTTCTTTAATGGTATCGTATTCCAGGAAGGTTGATTCCAGGGAAGAAACATCATGGTTGACCGAGTTAATTACGGATATCTCAGTTTTATTGACAGCAACAAGATTTTCTATCATTTGTTTTGCCTGATCAACTTCGTTCTTTACGGTATCCATCCTCAAAAACAGATCGCCGATGGTCTTGATAAGAAAGGCGATATTGACGGAGATTGCGTCTACCGCATTTTTTGTTGTGCCCGCATGTTTGCGGATCTCCGAGGCGACTACAGAAAAACCCTTGCCTACAACCCCTGCCCGGGCCGCCTCAATCGCCGCATTCAGGGCAAGTATATTGGTTATCTCCGTAACGTTATTGATGGCCGAAAGATTTTCTGACGCCTGTTTCGCGGATTGCTGCAGCGCTTCGGTTAGCGCAAAGGATTCGCCGAATTCCCTGTTGATAGCCTTAAATCCGTTATCTATAGTAGAGATGTCCGTCTGGCTTTTGGTAAAATTTTCCAGAAAAGCTCCGGTACTCTTCTTAAAGGACACCGTGCCCTGTTTCATATAGTCGGAAACCGGACCAAAGCTGTCATTAAGATATTGAATGGTAACATTTAAAAGCTCACTTCTTGATGTTATCTCAAAGATCAGAGATTTTAATTTGCTGTCCGCATAGTGAAAAAGCCGTTTTGTTTTTAAGGCGTCTATCCCAGATACAGGGCTTCCGAAAAACACTGCTGTTAAAGTCTGGTTATGATGGGTAAAGAGTTCTTCTCCAAAGGTATTAAAGCCGGCAAAACTGATTTTGCCAAATATATCGTTAAAGGCTTTAACTTTGTGGAATTCTTTTAGTTCGAGGTACCTGAGTACGCAGTTAAAGAGCAGGCAGCCCTGAAGGCCGGGAATATGCCGCCCCGCATCTTCCAACGCCTTTCCTGCGGCATCAATAATATCCCCCCGGCGCAGGAGGTGTACTCTTGTTCCGGCTTCGATGTAGCAGTAGAATTGCAGCCCTCTGCCATCAATAACCGCATTTGGACTGCGTACATAAACGCTGTTGCCAATTCTAACCCCCAGGGGATTCTTTGAATAAACTGAAGGGTTGAGTTTGTTTATATCGTTTAACCCCAAAAGCCCTGCGTAATAAACCGCCGCAGGCTGTCCTTCAATTTCCCAGACGATCCGTTTCATGTTTTCCGACTTTGTTACGGTAAAACTTGTGTCCGTAGGCAGATAATGGACATAATGATTAAAGAAAAATGGGATACGCATTTTCATAATCATTACCGCAAGGCCGTCCCCCGAAAGCCGTTCGTCAAGGGCTACCAGGGTTCTGGTAAAGGTAAGTTCATCCGCGGCGGCGCCCCCCACAAAGGGCAGATTCAGGTCTTTTTCCAGGGTAAATTCCTTCATGACAGCTTCCCCAAGGCAAAGACCGTCAAAAAAAATAAGCCCTAGATATTCATCGGGATTTACCTGCCGGGAACCGAGTTTCCGTTTAAGTTCTTGAATAGCCTTTTGGGCGGTATGGGAGGGATCGCCCCTCGCCCCCTCTTGTATGGTGACAAAGATCTCTTCCACTTCGCCGGAAGAAAAGGAGATTGCCGTTATTCCGGTCTCAATGGCCTGTTGGGTAGACCAGCCGCCGATCATGGAGGCCCCCATGCAGGACGCCTGGGGGAAGGCCCTTTTAAACGCCCGCTGGGGCTCGTCTTTTTCAAATTCCACGGAAAAAAAGTAAAGGACCGCTTTAATATCCGGCTGATTAATTTCACGAATAATTCCATCCATGTCAAAGGAAGTCCTGGAGGAAACTTTTATTGCCATATTTTTCTTTTCCTTATATACATTACTATAACAGTAATATATAAAATATTCAGGAAAAAAGCAATAGGGCGCAGTTGAGCAACAGTAATTCAATAGCAGGACAACCGCGTACAATTTGTACTGTCTTTGTGTTTTCTTTGGAAAAAACGGCGTAGAATTTCAAAATTTGCACCCGGTTTAGTTTTAATGAAATTCAAATCTATGGCGTATAAAACAGCTCTACTACTACCAGCCGGCGCGGATACCGAGGGCAACCTGTACACCCGCGGCCTTGAAGCTTGACAGGAAATCCTGGGATCTGAGGCCGATGCCGAAATCCAACTCAAATGCCCGGAGGTTAATCTCAAACCCGATTTTATGCCGCCAGAAATTTTCCTCGATGCCGGTACTCGTATATAAGTTAAAGAGGTACCCGGGGAAGAAATGACCGGCATGGAGTTGAATCTCCAGGATTCCGTTAAAGAAGGTTTCCTCTGCGGCGAAATCAGTGGTAAAGCCGATAATGGGCTTAATCACCATCAGATCGCTCAATGTACCGGAAAGGGGCCGGAAGAGACTGTAAGCCTCAAAACGCAGGGGCCGGAACACGGTAATGGGATCCAGAGAACCGTAATCACCGGGTTTTACTTCCGGGGAATTTAGCGAGAAACCGTTGGAAAGATCGGTGATATTCTGGATTTCCATGACAGGCTTCCCGTCTGCGGTAGCAAAACCGGCATTGTAACCGTTACGCATGAAGGATGGCGCCAGGGGGATGTGGGTAAACTTAAGGCCTAGGTCAAGCCGGGATACCAGGGCATATTCCGCAGAAAAGTTAAAGTCTACCCCTCCCGAGCTGAATATACTTGCAGGGTTGGTACTGTCGGCATTAACCGGAGTATATATGGCGAAGGTCCCCTTGGCATCAAGCAGAATATGATCGCTTGTGTCCAGGGTATAGCTGATGCCTTTCCGGGGAATATAGGCCACGGGGACAAAGAAGGCGGGATCAAAACCGAGGGTTAATTTGCCGTCAAGGGCGGGGAGTGTGATGTGGCTGGAGGTGCCAAATTCGTAAAAAATCCCGCCATAGACGGAAAAAGTACCTTTGCTTATATCATTATCCGCATTTCCTTCCGCCAGAAGGGCGAATAAAGACTTGGGTATAAGCAGGTTAAGGCCGCCGTTTAGATTTATCCCAAACCCGAGACCCCATCTTTTGTCGATGTTTAAGTTAAACTGTAAAGCGCTGACATCAATCATGATGTTTGACTGGGCGTCTTTTTCCCCCAGACTGTTGTTTATTTTTCCTGCGTCAATAACAATATCCTTTTTGAAAATCTCCGTGGCATTGGTAATGTTGTTTGCAATACTGGTATTGAAGGAAAAAATACCGACATCAATTTTCCGGCGGGGTTCATTTTGAAATGATTCTACCTCCGGATCGTCTAAATAACCCATGATGCCCGTACCCTCCTGGGCGAAAAGACAGAACGCGGCGCTGAATGCAATTAAAAACAGTAAAAGTTTCTTCATCTTGTTTTGTTTTCTTTTCCTTTCTTTACAAATCGGCCTTGTAATATAAATCAAGACCGCCTTCGATAATCAGTTTAAAGCTGAGCTTGTCCTTAGGTACAGCGACCGGCTGCTCCTTGATCGCGAAGGTTCCTTTTTTCGGGTAGCCGCCCTCCTTTATCTTGGTCAAAACCTTGATGTAGGGGGTTTTTTCCATGTCGCCTTCCATGATTATTTCGTTAGGTTCCTTCAATTGAAGGATACGGTAATTCGAAACGGCGCCGTTGGAGGAGAACCCGATGTAAAGGTCGCCGGAGATCGTATTGACAACATCCGTTATTTTTAAGGTTACATTCTGCAGCTTGGTTTCTTCGCCCAGCCCCAAATTCTGGCCGCTTGAACTGTTAAAGTTTCTGCTCAAGTTCAGGGTGATGAATTCGCCGTAGCCGGCATCCGCCGAAGCGGCTGTGGGATCCTTAATATAAGGAGGTTCGCCGGCAGGGGGAATTACATCAAAGAGGAAGGGCAGGATGAGTACCAGATCGACGTGGATCTTAGTCTTAATCCCTTTTAAAATTTTCACTTCATCTGCTTTTATTTTGTAGAATAGATTTTGCTCCGAATCATTAAACCAGTTGTGGAGATCAAATTTTTTTTCAATATTAACCAAAGAAGCATGGCTGAAAGACGGTTGTTTCTCCTGTATCTTTTGTACAGTAAAGTCGGGAAACCAAACAGAATTAGTAACAGGAGGCAGTGAGACTGCCTGATTTTGATTAATACCACACATAAGATCAATAGTACCTGAATCTAAACCGCTGACATACATAAAAGCGGGAACTTCAACGATTTCCATCTTCCCTATGGTATCCTCCAGGTCGCTGAGTATCTGATCGAAATTGAGGGACTCTACCTTCCCCTC
>JAITNM010000283.1 GCA_031290475.1 Treponema sp.
GGGTGAGGGGGGCTTGGTAAGCCCTTTGGTGATACTACATGGTTTTTCTGATATACGAGAGCCGTTAGGGGGCGCGGGCGGCTCCGTTTGCAAGGTTTCGGGAGGCCAGGGCCCATTCATTGAGCCGCCATTCGGGAACGGCTTTTTGATCCAGTTCTTTAACCAGGGTATAGTACCGGTCCGCAATGATGCTGCCCCGGATTTCATAGTACAAACCCAAATAATAGGCCATTCTCGCCTTGGTTACCATACTTTTTTCGCGGTCTACCCGGCCGGCCACCTCGGTGTCGCCGTTAAGATCGAAGTAAAGCCGGAGCATGTAATATTCCAGGCTTTCCCTGGGGACCTTCTTCATGGCGCTTTCCAGAAATTGCCTGGGGGCCTGGAGTCTTTCCGCGCGCATCCAGTTTGCGGCGGCCAAAAGCGCGTAGGCGGCTTCGTTGGGGGCGTAGCGGTAGGCCTGTAGGAACGCGTCTTTTGCTTCGGCCCAGCGGCCCTTTCTCATCTTTATCGTTCCTAAACCCTCAAACGCAAAATAGTACTCCGGTTTGAGTTTTGTTATCGTTGCGTAGTCTTTCTCGGCGCCATCGTAGTCCCCAAGCTCGTCTTTTATGCCGGCGGTATAAACATAGGCAAGAAAGTTATCCGGATCAAGAGTCGCTGCCCGGCTGAATTCTTCCAGGGCTTCGTTCTTCCGGTTCATATCGATGAGTACCTTCCCCAAATCATTGCTTATCCAAAAATTATTGGGGTCAAGTTCCTTGGCGGTTTGAAGATCCGCAATGGCATTTGGCAGAGCGCCGTTAATCCGGTAGACGCGGGCCCGTTCGCTCCGGGGAACGGCCCATTCGGGATAGAGGCTGATCGCCTGAGACAGCAGGGCGCTTGCCTGCCCGTAGTTTTTATTATGGCGGTATACTCCGGCCCTTCCCACCAGGGCGTATCCGTTTTCAGGCTCTTCGGTTAGCGCTTTATCAAAGAACGATGCGGCATTCCGGTAAGAATTGGCGCGTAACGCGATATTCCCGAGCCCTACCAGGGCATCCACATGGGCAGGATCAATTTTGATGATATTTTCCAGGGTCTGTTTCTGTTCCTTTTCCTTCCCCTCGGCTCGATAAATATTGGCGAGCACCAGCAAAGCCCCGGTATTTTCGCCTTCCCGGGCGAGTATCCCGTTTACGATGGAACGGGCATCCCGGTTGCGCCCGGCGGAGTTGAGCACCGAAGCCTTGAGAAGCTGAATCCCCGTGGCGGCGGCTTCCCCCGCCTCTATTTCGTCAAAAAGCGCCAGGGCGCCGTCATAATCCCCCGCCTTGAGTAAAGCCGGCATCCGGGCCAGGATGAGGAGAGTTCCGCTGGGTTCAGGCTCCGGTTCCACTTGAGGGGAAGGTTCGCCCTTTTCAACGGGAGAAGGCTGCGTGGTTTCAACGGGAGGGGGCGGCGCGGTTTCCACAGGAGCGGTTCCACAGGCGGTGATACCCGCAAAAATAGCCAGAAGGATCAGGGCCGCGCCTGGAATGAGGGCTTTTTTCATAGACGTACTATTCATAATAGTACTATTATCGGCAAGTTGAAACAAGAACCTATTTTCTGCTATCTTGAAATAAGATGAAAAAGCCTGTACTTCCCCGGATTGCCGGTCTCTTTGTGCTGTATCTAGGGGTATTTACCTTTTTGGTTGTGCTGCAGTTTAGCCGCCAGCGGAATTTTACCCGCCATGTGGGGGCTATGACCGTTTCCGGTCATTACGGGGAGTCTCTCCCGGATGATACGGGCGCGGGGCCGGATGCGTTCGTACCCGGGGGGGACTTAAGTATTATTTTTGGCGGTATGGAGTTTCGAATTACCGCGCCGGGCGGCGATTTTGCCTTCTTTAATTCTGACGGGAAGAAGGACTATCCGGCTGTTTTGGCTCTTGCCTTTGATGAGGATTCGGCTATTATCCGGTTTGCCGAAGTTGATGATTCCGGCGCCCCCCTTGAGCTTGTCTTTACCTCCTTCGTCTCATCCGGCGGGCCTGGGCTGCGGATTAGCGCCTCTTTTAAGGGGGACTATACCGGGGCGGAGATTCCCTTTAAGCCCCTGCGGAACGCCCGTGTCCGGGATTTGAAGGATGGGGACTTTATCATCACCGCCGAGGGAATGGATTTCAGTTTTGGCCAGTCCCGGCTGGACTCGGCCAGGCGCGTGCTGATTCTGAATACGGAAGATTCCTCCATTGTTTACCGGGCTATCCCCGGCCAGGAAAACTTTACCCCGGCGAATTATGTGCTGGCCTCGGCTTGGGCGATGGACCAATATGCCACCCAGATAGATCAATGGCAAAATCAGGTTTTTGCCGCCTGGACCCGTACTCCCACCGCCTCTCTGGATAACGAAGAGCTCATAGCCGCTTACATAAGCGATGCCATTCACCGGGGAAATTATAAGGAGGTGATTGCCCGGATCCCCCGCTCGTTTCTGGACAGTTCCCGGCGAACCTATGTATCGTCCGTCTTTCTCGGCCGCATGGATCAGAGCCTCCGTTCCCTTGCCGCCGCGGAACGGGAGCGGGCTTCCCGGTTTCCGGCGCTCCTTGAGGGCGGCCCCGCGGAATTTCTCGCCGAACCTCACGCGCTTGCCGAAAACGCCGTCCGGGGCAAT
>JAITNM010000067.1 GCA_031290475.1 Treponema sp.
TCGAAGGGTCCCTTATTGTTTCGGGACATTACGAAACCCTCAGGTTTGCCGATACGGCAAACCTTATAGAACTGGATCCCTATTTTCTGCTCAACATCAATGTCAATCAGGCGCTGACAGAGAACCTTGCCGCTTTTCTTGCGGTGCACAATGCCCTCAACACCTCTTATGAATCTTTCAATGATTACCCCATGCCTGGCCTCACGATCACGCTTGGCCTCCGTGTAAATTTCTGATATAGCGTTTTAAACAAAGGAGAAAAAAATCAACAACCCCTCCGCAAGCGGCCGGGGTATGTTGTCCTCATAAGGTATTGGTCTCGGGTCCATACCCCTTATAACGCCCAAAGGCTCCCCCGCGAACCGGTGAGCGGGTTCTTGGATATGGACCCTCGCCACGAATCAAAACACCAACTCATATTTTACTGGCCGACGGAAATACTATCGCGGAATTAAAACTATACGGACAAAAATTTTGCGGTATAGAAATAGCCTTGCCTTCTCTGGGGTACATTGATGTCGCCGAAAAAGCGCTTTTTGGAGATTACGTTACGTTATATTGTAATTATTGAGAAAATATGATAACCATAACCTCATGCGGCTGCGCATGGCCGCACAATTAAATTGAACAAGGACGCGGTCTTGATTATTCTGATAACCGGCGGCATAAAATCGGGAAAATCCCGGCACGCCCTGGACCTGGCGCTTGAATGGCAATTTCCCATTTCGTTTATCGCCACCGCAGAGGCCCTTGATGAAGAGATGAAAGGGCGAATTGCCAGACACCGGGAAGAGCGGGCGAGACTTGCCGGTATCGGCGCCGCTACCGGCGGCGCCGTAGGCAACAAGCCTGTTGCAGACGGCGGTTTTATCACCATTGAAGAGCCGCTGGAACTTGACCGGGCTGTTGCGGCGGCAGGGGAACGTGCGGTGGTGGATTGTATCCCCATGTGGGTGAACAACCTCATGTACTACAAACGGGAAGATGACTTCAGGGCGATACTCGAAGGGTTTATCGCAAATATGCGTAACTGTATCGTTGTAACGAACGAAACCGGGCTTGGCAATGTGCCCTTTGATGAAGAGACAAGGCGCTACAACCTGCTTCTGGCGGAAGCCAACCGGAAAATCGCCGCTGCCGCGGACCGGGTGGAACTTTTGGTCTGCGGTATTCCCCTCAAGGTAAAGGGATGAGTATAATTACTGTTCCTTCCTGGGTCATTCCCGGCACTTACCTTGAAAACCTCAGATTCCTGGAAAACAAAACAGAAATTGACGGCGTAGAATTACTGTTCTTTATTTATGACGAAGAAATCAAAAAAATGCTGAATACAGAATGGAAAGAAATACTGCAATACCAGGGGCGTTTTGTTTTTACCGCCCATCTGCCCGGCGTACTGCTGGGCGAACATGAAGAACTTGTGGAGCGTCTTGCCCCCCTGGTACGCCATTTTATCGCGCACCCCGGCCCGGCCGAAACGGCGGCGCAACAGGCAAAACGTATCAACCGGTGGGCCGCTCAATTTCCACTCTGCCGTTTCCTTGGTGAAAACACTAATCCGGGTATGCTTGAGGCGCTGCTGTCCTCTCTGGATGAGAGGGTGGGGATCTGCATGGATACCGGGCACCTTTTACTTGAAGGAAAGAATCCGGCCCTATGGTTCAACGAACGCCGGGAACGTATCGCCGAGATTCACCTTCACGGCCTTGACAGGGAAAAAGCCGCCCTTGACGGGAGACTGCCGGATCACCGTCCAATAACGGCGGAGGCGGCATGGCTCGCCGAGCTGCGTCCGCTTCTTGAGAATTTCAACGGGGTAATAAACCTGGAAGTTTTTTCCTGGAAAGAAGTACAGGAGAGTATTACTGCGCTCAAATCCATAAAACAGAAAACGGAGGATAATTATGGAAAACATTAAGACTGCCATGGAAACCCATCTGGACAACCTGACCAAACCCAGGGGGAGTTTGGGAAAACTTGAGACTTACGGCATCAAAATGGCGGAGATACAACAACGGGTTCCTCCTAAAATCGAAAAAAAAAGAATTTATGTCTTTGCCGGAGATCACGGCATCGCCGCCTGCGGAGTATCCCTGTACCCCCAGGAAGTAACCCGGCAGATGGCGCTGAATATTCTTGGCGGCGGCGCGGGTATTAACGCGCTGGCAGGCGGAACCGGATGGGAGATTACCCTGGTGGACTCGGGGATCATGGGGGGTGAGTTTCCTCCGGACCGTGAGCTTAAGCCGGTGTGCTCTTTTGTGCGGGCGCGGATCGGATGGGGCAGCAGAAACAGTTTTGAGGAACCGGCCATGACCGAAGCGGAAACCGGAAAGGCTTTGGATCAAGGCAGGGCCCTGGCGCAGGATGCGGCGAACAGGGAATTGGACCTCACTGCCGTCGGGGATCTGGGTATCGGCAACACCAGCGCTGCCGCGGCCATGCTCATAGCCGCCGGGTTCCCGGCGGACGATATGGTGGACCGGGGTACGGGTATTGACGACGCCATGCTGGAAAACAAAAAGCGCATAGTCGCCGAAGCGGTAAAAAGGCGGAACCCTCCGAAAGACGGAACAGCGATACTGCGTAATCTGGGTTCTTTTGATCTGGCCATGATGGCCGGTTTTATCCTGGGCCTTGAAGACAGGGGTATAGGCTGCGTCCTCGACGGATTCCCCGTCACTGCCGCGGCTTACATGGCGTACCTCATCAACCCCAAAGTAACCAACTGGCTTTTCGCGGGGCATCTTTCCAGGGTGGCGGGCCACAGGCCGGTACTGAATAAAATGGGCCTTGAACCCATCGTCGATCTTGATATGCGGCTGGGAGAAGGCACCGGCGCGGTAATCGGGGGACACATTATTGAACTGGGAGTAAAGGCCGCACGGGAGATGGCCTCTTTCAAGGACGCCCATGTTACAGACACGGGGAAAGATGAGGAAAAGTACTGATGGGAAAAGCGAAAGACAGGTTTCTTTCAACTCTAAGTATTATCTCCCGGATTCCGGTAAAACAGAAATTCAATTTTTATCCTTCAGGAATGGATTACTGGCTTCCGGTAACCGGTCTTTTTCCCGCGCTCCTGGGGTTGCTATTATTCACCGGCTTTTCGTTTTTCGCAGGCGATCCGTTCATCGCCGTCATAGTAACACTGACAGCACAGTACCTCTGTTTCAACCTGTTTCATCTGGACGGCCTCATGGACACTGCCGACGCGTTTCTCGGGACAGTAGACAGGGAGAAACGGCTTGCCATATTAAAGGATTCCCGTACCGGCGTTTACGGTTTTTTTTCGGGTTTCGCCGCGCTCTCCCTAAAAGCAGCATTTCTGCGCGTCATCTTCACGATGAATCAGCCGGCGCTTGCCGGCGGAACACCGGGCGGTTTTTCGCCGGACGCTTTTTTGCTCTCCGCGGTATTTCTGGCCTTCCCCCTGTTCGGCAGATTCAGCGCGGCCCTTATCCCCTGCATGGCAAAACCCGCAATCCCCGGCGGCTTGGGAGCGGTGATGAAAGACGCCCGGCCCCTCCGCGGTACCGCCGGGATTATCACGGCGCTTATATGCTGGGGTCTCTGCGTTTTGGGATGGCGCGCCCTCATCAGCCTCGGCGCACTCCGCTTTGCCGCTGCCGGAATATCGCCGGGAACGGCATTGCCAAGCCTGCCCGCGGCCTTGGCCTTAGCACGCATTTTGCCGGCGTTTATTTACACCGGCGTCTGTCTGGTTTTGATAAGCCCCCTTACCGCATGGTTTTACGCCCGGCTTTACCGGAATTCCCTGGGAGGCTACACCGGCGACGCGCTGGGCGCCGCGATAGAAAGCGCGGAAATACTATCCCTGGCGGTTTCCGCCGTTAGCGGGTATCTTGGCTGCTACCGGTTTTGATCGCATACCTTTGGCGGGCTCTGTCGCCGATATATGTTGTTTTTCTATCATCATTTTGATATATTTTCAACAACGAACAGAAGACTTTACATTTTTCCTGAGATGTCCCAAACTATTTAATGGTATTGATGTAAGGAGCTATTTCATGCGAGTAGGGATTTTAGGGCCTGGCGGAATCGCCCGGATAATGGGAAAAACCCTGAATAAAATGAAAGGGGTTACCGCCCAGGCGGTCGGTTCCCGGGATTACAGCCGGGCGAAGGCTTTTGCTGAGGAATTCAATATACCCCATGTCTATGGTTCCTACGAAGAACTGGTTTCAAGCGATAAGGTAGATCTGATTTACGTCGCCAGCCCCCACGGAGTACACCACGAGCATATGAAACTTTGCCTGGAACACGGCAAACCGGTACTGTGCGAAAAAACCTTTACCCTGAGTGCGGTTCAGGCAAAGGATATTCTCAATTTAGGGAAGAAAAAAAATCTCCTGGTAACGGAAGCCATCTGGACCAGGTATATGCCTATGCGGAAAGTTATGGACCATATCCTCGACTCCGGCGTTATCGGACGGCCTCATTTTTTGACCGCCAACCTCTGTTACAACCTGGCCACTAATCAGCGGCTCTTTAACCGCGAGTTGGGGGGGAGCTCCCTTTTAGAACTGGGGGTGTACGCCATTCACTTTGCGCTGATGAGCTTTGGATATGATATTAAAGATATTTCCACCAACCTGATAAAGGATCAGGGGGGAATAGAAACGGAAAGTATTTATGATTTTATCTATACCGACGGCCGAATGGCCCAGCTGCAAAGTAGTAACCTGATTCGGGGAGACCGGCGGGGCATGGTCTTTGGAGAGAAGGGCTATATCGAATTCCTCAATATCAATAACTGCGAAGGGATCCTGGTCTACGATATGGACGGCAAATGTATTGCCACCCATAAGACCCCGAAACAGATAACCGGCTTTGAATACCAGGTGGCCTCCTGCAAAAAAGCCCTGGAAAACGGCCGGATCGAATGTCCTGAAATACCCCATGCTGAAATTATCCAAACTATGGAGATAATAGACCGGATCAAAAAAATCGGGGGAATCAAATTTCCCAACGAAGACAAACTATAAAAGGAGCGTAGTATGGCTAAAGAAAACTACATTAAAACTATTGAGGCCCAGGAAGCGAAGCTGCAATTCCCCCATTTTTCAAAGAGGGACGCTTGGGATCTGGGGAACATCATCGCCCAGGATATCGTCAATCGAAAACTGCCCGCCTCTGTCAGCATCCGTCTGGCAAACGGCCTCATAGTATACCAGTATATAGCGGAAGGGGCCAGCCTGTTTAACGAATACTGGATGACCCGCAAATTCAACACCGCCATGGTACTGGAAGAAAGCGGCCTCTTAACCACCCTCAAGGGACTGGAACAAGGCCAGACCATGGAGGAGCGGGGTCTTAATATGAAAGATTATTGCAGCTGCGGGGGAAGTTTCCCCATTCGGATCAAAGGGAGCGGCATAGTCGCCATAGCCCTTATATCGGGGTTGTTTCATTTTATCGATCATGCCCTCCTGGTGGACGGCATAGCCAAGTATCTTAAAATAGACCAGAAGGTCCCCCGCCTCCCACCGGATGCGAAGGACCCGCCCGGGAGATCCAAATGACCTACAGTATCGCCATGGCAGGGAAAGGCGGGGTGGGAAAAACCACGCTCTGCGGTCTCTTCTTGAACTACCTCGCCGAAACAGGCAAGGGCCCAATCCTGGCGGTGGACGCCGACCCAAATTCGAACCTGAACGAGGTGCTGGGAGTGGAAAAGCTCACCACCCTGGGGGACATTCGGGAGGAAATTGCCAGGGCGGAAATGGAAGAGAAGAATCCCATTCCCCCGGGCATGTCCAAGCAGGAGTACGTGAACTTCCGTTTTGGCTCGGCCCTCGTCGAAGAGGACAATTACGACATGCTGGTCATGGGCCGTACCCAGGGCAAGGGCTGTTATTGTTTTATCAACGACATACTCAGGGAAGAGCTTAAAAAGCACTACCTGAATTACAATTACTTAATAGTAGACAATGAAGCAGGGCTGGAACACATCAGCCGGGGCGTACTGCCGCCGGTGGACCTGATACTCCTGGTGAGCGACTGTTCCCGCCGGGGAATCCAGGCCGCCGGGCGTATCGCCGAAATGATAGGCCAGCTCGACATTAAGGCGAAGCAGGTCTACCTCATCGTGAACCGGGCGCCGGGAGGCAGGATAGAACCGGGAATTGAGGAAGAAATAACGGAGCAAAATCTCAACCTTATCGGGATCATCCCCCAAGACGATTCTGTATATAAATACGATGCCGACGGAAAGCCCCTGGTAAGTTTGCCCGGGGATTCTCCGGTTAAGTTAGCTCTGGGAGAAATTATCAAAAAATTGAATATATAAGCCCTCTCCTGGTAGATTTTTTCAATTTTTGATATTAGAATTAATATAAAAATATATATATATTTATATCGTTTCCCCATGAATGAGGAAAAAGAGGAGGCACGATTTGAAGATCGGAGAAATCATTAAACAGAGGATGACCTTTTCCTTTGAAGTCTTCCCCCCCAAGGAAGACGACGGAGTCCCCAAGCTGCAGACGGAACTGAAAGAACTGTTCCGTTTCAGTCCGGATTTTATCAGCTGTACCTACGGGGCAGGCGGTACCAATGTGGGCAAGAGCAAGGAAATTTGCAAGTTCATCGCCGGCAACAAGGTTACCTGCATATCCCACTTTACCTGCATCGGGAACAAGAAGCAGGAGATCCTGGAAATCATTCAAAGTTACATCGATTTTGGCATTGAGAATTTCCTTCCCATGCGGGGGGACTTCCCCAAGGACCCGGAAACGGGCAAATTACAGACAACTACCGGCGGTGATTTTGAACACGCCAACTTCCTTATCGCCTTTCTGAAAGAAAACTTTCCGAAGATTTCAATGAGCTGCGCGGGTTATGTCGAAAAGCACCTGCTCGCCCCCTCCTTTGAATCGGATATCGCCTTCCTCAAGGCAAAGCAGGACGCCGGAGCCGAGTTCATCATGCTCCAGCTCTGCCACGACATTAACGCCTTCTCCCGGTTCCGGGAAAAATGCTGGAAGGCCGGCGTCCGTCTCCCCATGGTGATGGGCCTCATGCCCGTCCTCTCCCGGGACCCTATCATCAACATGACGGTTTCCAACGGCTGTTCCATTCCGCCGGAACTGGCGGCAATCATCGGAAAGTACACGCCGGTACGGGGCGCCAGCGAAGCGGTGGTCAAAGAAGTGGCCGCGGACTTTAAGAAAGCCGGCATGGAATACACGGTGAAGTCCCTCTGGGATTACATGGCCGCCGGTGTTGACGGCATCCACATCTACGCCCTGAACAGGAGCGCCGACGTGGCAAAGATCGTGCTCGATTCGGGTATTCGTACCCAGAAATAACTTTTTAAAGAGGCTTGTTTTAAGCACTTCGTGCTTAAAATTCGATATACATGTGCGGCGAGGCCGCCGCACTATAGAGAGGTTTGAGGAACTTCGTTCCTCTCCGATAAATCTGTGCGGCGAGGCCGCCGCACTATAGAGAGGTTAAAATATGACAGGTGACGGTGTAAAAAAAATTACAAAAAAAGAAAACGGCGACATTGTTTCCGACATAGAAATCGCCCAGACGGTTTATCCGGAACATTCGGATAAAATTCTTGAAGTGGCAAAACGGGCGAACATAAGCGAACAGTACCTGGAGCCCTACGGTTATTACAAAGCCAAGGTCGATTACAACTACTTAACCGACCACAAAAACGATAAGGACGGCAAACTCATTCTGGTTACGGCCATTACCCCCACCCCGGCGGGCGAAGGCAAGACAACCACCACGGTCGGTTTGGCCGACGGCCTCAAACTCCTCGGCAAGAAAGTAATTGTGGCCCTGCGCGAACCTTCCCTGGGGCCGGTATTCGGCGTCAAGGGCGGAGCGGCCGGCGGCGGCTGGGCGCAGGTTATCCCCATGGAAGACATCAACCTGCACTTTACCGGCGACTTCCACGCTATCGGCGCAGCCAACAACCTCCTTGCGGCCATGATCGACAACCATATCTACCAGGGTAATAAACTCAACCTCGATCCCCGCAAGATTACCTGGAGAAGATGCGTTGACATGAACGACCGGCAATTGCGCTTCATCGTTGACGGACTCGGCGGCAAAGCGAACGGCGCTTCCCGTGAAGACGGCTACGACATCACCGTTGCCAGCGA
>JAITNM010000081.1 GCA_031290475.1 Treponema sp.
ATTTTAAACAACGCGGAAAAGGAATTCGGCGCCCGGCGGCCCTATACCTGCGGGCACTTCCCCCAGAGTTTCGAACATTCCTCGGTGGGCGGCTGGGTGGTAACCCACGGGGCCGGCCAGAATTCAACCTACTACGGCTGCATCCAGGACATCGTTTTGGGACAGGATTACGCCACCCCCGCGGGCGTTATTTCCACGGACCGCTATCCCCGCAAGGCCACAGGCCCCGACATTGAACAGATCATGATGGGCAGCGAAGGCGCTTTCGGCGTACTTACCCACGTAACACTAAAAGTGTTCCGCCATATGCCGAACACCGTTAAACGCTTTTCGTATATGTTTAAGGATTGGGAGACCGGCCAGGCCGCGGCCCGCGAGATCATGCAGAGCGAAGCCGGCTACCCCTCGGTGTTCCGGCTTTCGGACCCGGAAGAAACCGGAATCATGATGTATATGTACGGCGTTACCGAAAGCCCCCTGCGTCATCTTTTTAACTCGAAAGGTTTTAAGATGAATGAAATGTGCCTCTACCTGGGCTTTACCAACGGAGAGCGGGGCTTTTCAAAAAACGTGGCAAAAAACGTTCACCGGGTGGCGAAACGGTACGGCGGCATCTGGCTTTCCGGAATGGTTACCCGGGGCTGGGAAAAAGGCCGGTTCAGCGATCCCTACCTTAGGGACACTATTCAGGACTTCGGCCTTGTCATGGACACCATGGAGTGCAGCGTCAACTGGAGCAATATGAGCAAGGTCCACCGCGAAGTGCGCGCCGTTGTAAAAAGCCGCCCCCAAACCATCTGCATGACCCACATGAGCCACGTCTACCCCCAGGGGGCGAACCTGTACTGGATCTTCATCGCCCGTATGCACGAAAGCGAAGAGTATCGCAAATTCCACGCCGGCATCCTGGACGCCATCAGGGACTCAGGCGCCAGCATGAGCCACCACCACGGCATCGGCAAAATGTTCGGCCCCTGGCTCGAAGGCTATTTGGGCAAAAACGAGTACGACATCATCCGTGCGCTAAAAAAACACTTCGACCCGGACAATGTGATGAACCCCGGCGGCACACTGGGGCTTGATTTGAAGGAAGGCACAACATAGACTTCCAGGACATCAAAGACAAATATCCAGAAGCTACTCACAAGATGGAAGTACGGACTTTTTGGAAAATGCGCGAACCGGGTGCCTCATGCTGACCGTTTCCGATCCCCTTGAGCCAACGTCCGAAACGACCCCGGGCGGCAAGTTAAATATACATCATGTTGCCGTTTTTTTCAAGTGGCGTATTCATTCCTGCGAAATTTGCTCTTTGACTAACAATATCCAATAATTAGAGAGGAGAGCCTGATGTTAAGCTTAACCTACAAAATCGCGGAAATCATCGCCGGGCCTTTGGGGAACCGGCGTATCTACTGCCTCCCTGCCGAAAAACTGGCTGCCTGGCTTACCAGTGCCCAGGGCCGGCAGCGAACCACGCCCCCGGCTTTTGTTCACAGAAAACACGAACTCCGTGAGGAGATCCTCGGCGGACGGCCTTGCTATATCATCAGCCCAAAGGGAAAAACGGCGCGGACGGCCGAAGAACGGGCGGTCCTTTTCCTCCACGGAGGCGGGTATGTTGAGGAAGCCAACGCGGTGCACTGGCAGGCGGCGTCCCAAATCGTAAACGATTTGGGGCTTAGCCTGTGGTTTCCCATCTACCCGCTGCTCACCGCCCCCGGTAAAAACGGAGAACCGGCCCCGGCGGGAACAACTTATAAGGTGGAGGACATTGTCGAATCGGTCCTCTCAGTCTATGAAAAAATGCTCGCCCGCTACCCCGCCGGAAACATCACCGTCATTGGCGATTCCGCTGGCGCGGCGTTGAGCCTGACCCTCTGCCATCATATCAAGGCGCGGCGGAAGGAGTTATCGCCGGACCAATCAACAACCGAACCGGTAATACCGCGCTCAGGTGATGCCCTGAGCGGACTTCCGGGCAAACTCGTCCTGGTTTCCCCCGCCATGCTCACCGAGCGCGACGGCGCAATCCTCGCCGAAATGAAACGCCTTGAAAAGGGAGATGCCCTCATCGGTATGCCTTTTATGGACGCCATGATCACCCTCTTCAACATGGACCTGAGCCGGGACAATTACTACAACGCCCCCCTCTACGGCGACTTCAAAGGCTTCCCCGAAACCCACGTCTTTTCCGGGACCGCCGAAATCTTCTACCCCCAAATAGTACCCTTCGTGGAACGGATGAAACAGGCGGGAGTACGGGTAGCGTTTTATGCCGGCGAAAAAATGATGCACGTCTGGCCCTATATACCCGCCGCCCCGGAATGCCGCGCTGCGCTGAAACAGATTGTGGGGATAATCGGCGCGTGAATGTCCAGAGACGGAAAACCTGCCTTATGGCATAGCCGGTACTGATGACCAAGAAAACCTGGGAGGCTTTTACCGCCGCACGGGAACATTACCGGAAAATTATCAAAGCCTTAAACCGGAATCTGCCGGAATTGCAATCCTTCCAGCAGGTATTGGTTGATATGCGCCCAGGTCCCGCCTACAGGGTAGAAACCCCCATCCTCTACAACCTTGCCCTGGACGAAGTAATTCAGAAAGATGAAATCCGACTCATCCTGATAGCGGATAATCCGGGCCGCCGGGAACAAATGGCGGAAAACCGCCGTTACCTGGTAGGTCCTTCGGGGAAAATCGCCGAAAAGTTCTTCCGGGAACATCCTGAGATGGATATTGATTTTCGTAAAAACGTACTGATCCTGAACAAGACGCCCGTTCACACGCCGCGTACGGCGGAACTGCGGGAACTCTTCCGGCTCGGCGGGCCTGCCGTCACAGAGGCCATTGCGGCGTCACAACAGGCCATGGCGGAACTATTGCTGGAATTTCACCGAATCCTTGCCCCTGCGCCTGTGTGGATCACCGGCTACTCGGAGATGAGAAAGGGCGGCATTTTTGAAACATACACGGTAGCACTAAAAAAGCTCTACGCCGCAAGACCGGCGCTCCGAAAAAGCCTCCTCCTTTACCGCCATTTTTCCATGAACCAGTTTACGATAGATTTACGGCAGAAGGCCCTTCCGGGAGAAATGCCGGGCAGGTCTCTTGAACGGATCGGCAAGGCCTACCGGGAACGGATACTGGGCTGGTAGGCTCACCTAGTAACAAAATGTTAGAAAAATGCATGTTTGAAAAATATTTCGTTGACAAATACACAAAATGGTCCTAAAATAAACACGTCTTTACTATGAGGACGCATTATTCTTTAGGAGGAATTGTATGCAAGCAGCAAAAAAGTTTTTTATTCTTTGCTTTGCCCTGATCATCTCCGGCACATTGTTGGTCAATTGCAGTAAACAAGGAGGGGGGCAGGCCGCCGGTACGCCCGCTAATACCGTCAGCGGTCCGCCCGCCAATACCGCCAATGGAAGCGGTAACGGGGCTAATGTCATTGATTTCTGGCATATCCAGAACTTCGATCCCGCTCCGAAATTCATCGGGGACGCGGTTTGGCGGTTCGTTCAGAATAACCCCGATTACCAGGTAAAAATCAGCGTCATCGCCAACGATGCCTTCAAACAGAAAATCGCCGTAGCATCCAGCGCCAACCAGTACCCGGATGTGTTTATTTCCTGGACCGGCGGTATCACGAACCAGTATATCGCGGCCGGCGCCCTGGCGGATCTTACCCCTTACTTCAACGAAAATAACTATAAAGCTAAATTCCTTGATGCCGCCATTGCCCAGTCTACCGTTAATGGCAAGATTTATGCCGTCCCTGTGGAAAATACGGCCATAAGCGGCGTATTTTACAATAAGGAACTTTTTGCCAAGTACAACCTGGAGGTTCCTGCCACAGTCGGGGAACTGGAACTGGTCATGGAAACCCTTAAGAAGAACGGGGTTGTCCCTTTCAGTCTGGCAAACAAGACCCAGTGGTGCGCCCTGATCAACTATATGCAGTTGGTTACCCGCCACGGCGGCCTTGAACCCTTCGCCAAAGCTCTGGATGGAACCGGCTCCTTCACGGATCCCGCCTTTATCTATGCGGCGGAGAAATTCCAGGACTGGGTCAAGAAGGGGTACTTTAACGAAGGCTTTAACGGTCTGGACGAAGATTCCGGTCAATCCCGGACCATGATCTATACCGGACAGGCCGCCATGCAGATTCAGGGCTCCTGGTTTGTACCCAACCTTTACGGCGAAAACCCGGACTTCCTGCCTAAGATCGGTTTCTTCGCCTTCCCGGGGGATGAAAAGGGCATCGGCAATCCCAAAACTATCGGCGGCGGTACCATTGGGGATAACTTTTATCACATCTCCAGTACGTACAAAAATCCCGCCAAGGCCTTTGAAATGCTGACCCACCTCCTGGACGAGCAGTCCGTAAAAGACCGGATTGTCGCAAACCGCATTCCCCCGCTTAAGGGCGTAGGCGCACAGCTGACGAACCCTGTCCTGAAGGAAATATTCGACGTTGTAGAAGCGGCCCCGGATCTCCAGTTCTGGTATGACCAGGCTCTTTCTCCTGAGGTGGCGGAAGTATTTAAGCAAAACCTGCAGGAAGTATTCGGTTTGACCATGACCCCCCAGGAAATGGGGAGAAGATTGGACGAAGCCCAGAAAAAAGCCCTGGGGCGCTAAACCAAGGCCTATTAGGACTGTGACTGTAAAAAAACGGAATGTTCCGGTGTAGGGCAAATGCAATATGCCGGGCATTCCGTTTTTTTGTTGGAAGTTTTAGTATGAGCATTAAATAAGAGGTGATATGAGCAGTGAATCAAGGTCTCTTCGCAAGGTGCGTGAGCGGCAGATCCGTATTGCGGCGGCAGTTTTTTTGTCTCCCGCCATTATTATTATGATTGTTTTTATCGCCTATCCGATAATTGATTCCTTTATCATCAGTACTACTGAGTGGAACGGGGTTAACCCCAACCGGAAATTTGTGGGAATGGAAAACTGGATTACCCTGGCAAAGGACCCGGATTTTTGGACTTCCTTCAGAAACAATTTAACCATCATGTTTGTGTCCCTTCTTACCCAGGGGATTCTTGCCATGGCCCTGGCGACCTTTTTGGATATCATGGGCCGTAAGGGTATTGTGTTTAAAGTGGTATGGTTTCTACCCTACCTGATCTCTTCCGTAGCCATAGGTATTCTGTTTAAGTTTGTATTGGATGCAAATTTTGGGATGTTCGCCGCAATTTCCCGGGCGTTCGGCGGAGGAAGCGTTGATCTTCTGGGCCGCGCGGGGTATGCCCTCTTTGCGGTCATAGGGGTAGTATCCTGGCAGTACACCCCCTTCTATATGATTCTCTACCTTGCCGCCTACGGTACCATTCCTGTTGAACTTTACGAAGCCGCCAGTATTGATGGCGCCACCCGGAATCAGTATTTCTGGAGGGTGTCCCTGCCCCTGCTGCGGCCAACGATCATATCAGGGGCCACGGTATGTATTATCGGGTCCTTAAAATATTTCGATCTTATTTATGTTATGACCGGCGGCGGCCCCGGGGTTTCTACGGATTTGATGGCCACCATGATGTACAGGACATCCTTTGTTAAAAACGTCATGGGTTACGGCGCGGCCATTGCGGGGGGCATGTTCATTTTGATCACCCTGATCGCCCTGGTTGTCGTCACCACTTTGAATAAAAAAGCCGCGGAGGATTAATATGGGAAAGCCTGTCTCAAAAATATCGTTTTTGTGGTGTATAGCCTTTGCTTTTGCCATTATCTGGCTCATTATCTGCGCGGCGCCTTTTTATTACCTGATCCTGACATCCTTTAAAACTCTGGGGGAATTTTTAAGCGGCGGCCTCTTTAAGCTGCCAAAAAGTTGGGCCCCAAAAAACTACATCACTGTACTGCGGGGCGGTTTTTTCCGGTATTTGCTCAATAGTATTGTTGTGCTGGCAATTTCCCTCTCCCTGCTCCTGCTCTTTAGCGCCTTTGCGGCGTATCCCCTTTCCCGGATGCGCTTTATGATGAACCGGCCTATTTACAGCACCATTGTGGCGGCCATGTCTGTACCTATCTACATCACCCTAATCCCGGTGTTTGTCATGTCTATCCGTACCGGCATTTACAACACCATTTGGGCGCTTATCGGGCCGAATGTCGCCTTTAATCTGCCTATGTCGGTGTTTATTCTGGTGGCCTTTATGCAGAGCATCTCCCGGGAAATTGAAGAAGCCGCAGAAATCGACGGCTGCGGGAAATTCAGCGCCTTCTTTAAGATCATTTTTCCCCTTTCCAGATCAGGATTAGCCACCCTGGGAATTTATAATGGCGTTGTTATCTGGAACGAATTCAGTTTCGTCATGGTACTCACCCAGTCCATGAATGCCCGTACCCTGCCCCTGGCGGTTTGGGAATACCAGGGACAATATTCCGCCAATATTCCGGTTATCATGGCGGTACTGGCCCTTTCCTCAGTTCCCATTATTCTGCTCTACGTCTTTGGACAGGATAAGCTGGTTAAAGGCATGATGGCCGGAGCGGTTAAGGGTTAATCTTACCGGTAGTCTTGCGTTTATATAGCCTTGCCGACAGCAAGGCTGTTTTTTTATTTCTCAAAGATAGTATTCTTGAACAACATTGAATGTGAACTAAAGTCCGAATGCCCGGTTGCATCCGAAACGAAGTTTCGGCAATCAGCGCTTCCCTTGGGGGACAAGCCTTATCTTTTATAACTTAATTCCGCTAATTTGTCGAAAATTAATGACACTTGTAGTCCCTTCATAATCCAATATTCTGAAAGGGCCTTACTTATTTTATTCATTTGGGGGCAAAGATGATCTATGGCTACATCAGAGTGAGTACGGACAAGCAAACTGTTGAAAATCAGCGATACGAAATCAAGCAGTTTTGTTTAAAACATGAATTAAAAATCGAACGTTGGATCGAGGAAACAATCAGCGGTACAAAATCTCCGGAAAAGCGCCTTTTGGGGTCACTCTTGACAGAGGTTCAAAAAGACGATCTTATCATCTGCTCGGAATTATCACGCCTTGGGCGCAGTCTGTTTATGATTATGTCTATTCTTAACCGTTTGATGATCATTGGGGTGCGGGTCTGGACAATCAAAGATAATTACCGTCTTGGAGACAACATACAATCAAAGGTCCTTGCTTTTGCCTTTGCTCTATCCGCCGAAATAGAACGGGACTTGATTTCACAGCGGACCAAAGAAGCCCTCGCCCGGAAACGTTCCGAAGGCGTCATTCTTGGAAGACCTGCGGGAAGCAAATCCCGGGTGGTTAAACTTTCGGGACATGAAGAACAGATTCAGGATCTGCTTACAAAAAAAATATCTAAAAGCGCTATTAGCCGCATTCTTGGGGTCAACAGAATGACCGTTGAACTATTTTTGAAAGATCGAATGAGATCGGCGTCCGGGTGAGCGGAGGAATTTTGCTGAAAATTTTCCGGATCGTAAATGTATCATTAATTAGGAAGAATTAACTGCGCCGCTCGTCAACGGCGCTCATCATCGAACCCTCCGGGTTCGCTCCCGGCTTTTTCTCCGGTTATATTCCCCTTTAGCCAGAACCGGGAATCGAACCCGGGACCTGCGCATTACGAGTGCGCCGCTCTACCGACTGAGCCATCCTGGCGATAACTGTATTATAACCGTTGAACGTAATTAATCAACCAACCCCGCCGCAGAGCGGACGAGGTATGGTTGTTCTCGTAAGGTATTTGACTCAGGGTACATACCCTTGGTTCCGCCCCAAGGGGCCGGGGTATGTACCCTTCGCAACGAATCAACAACCCCGCAGGCAGCGGGGCATGTACCCTTGCAACGAATCAAGATGACGGGCTGCCCCATAAAAATCTTGTCCAAAACCAGCAATTCAGAATTCAAAAAATTATCCGTTTTTTACGGGCCATCTCTAGCTTTTTCGGTGATTCCCTACCCACTAAGGCAGTAATTCCTAATTCTGAACGTCATCAAAGGTGCCTCAATAACGTACTTGAGGGGTGGCGGCGAAAAAAACACGGGGCGAGCCCCGTATTTTTT
>JAITNM010000118.1 GCA_031290475.1 Treponema sp.
AAATAACCCTGGTATATCCTAAAATTGTAAAAAAGGGAGAGACAAAAGTATCGGCTTTTACTCTTTCCCCGGAATCTTTTAAGCGGCCCGTGGGCGGAAATTTGCTGTATTTAAAGGGACGATTAACTTAAGCAACTCTGCGGTTAAAATTCCCGGGAAGTTTTGTGATTTTTCGATGCTTGCGGAGCAAATGCCGGCGCCCTGGCCCCCCTGAGGACGCCATGCCCGCCTGGCTCAATAGGTGATTTTTAGGGTGTAGTCGGCGGACCAGGAAGCGCCGGCTTCCAGGGAAAGGGAACTCAGGGGAAGCATACAGGTGGACTGGTAGAACCGTTTTTCAACGCCAAGAACCGGGCAGTTTGCCCCTATGGAAACCAGGCGGCAATCAAAACTTTTATCGGAACTCACGGTAATGATGAGTTCGTTTTTTATATCCCCGAATTCAAGCCCCAAAACCTGAAGCGCCTCTACTGCCCCTTCGCCAAGATCCTCCCTGCCCCCGGCGGTGATCTTGGCGATCCGCTGGTAGAGATACCCCTCGCCGGGAAAGGAAAGATCAATGCGGGGAACAAAGTTGAATTCCCCCCGTTCCTTTCCCAGATTGGTAAGGCTGTACCGGACATGAAGGGCGTCCTTTTTCAGGTGATACTGCTTTACTATTTCAATAGAATCCACCGCCCGGGAACCCTGAGCAGGACCGAGGACAAAGCAGGCCTTTTCCCGTGTCTTGTCCGTTTCCCTGGCCAGGTACTGTTCCCGGCCGCAGAACCGGATCCGGGGATCGCGCGTTTCAGGGGCAAAACCGGTATCCGCCAAGGCGGCCCAGGGAACGGCGCTATCGGCCAGGATATCCGTAAAAGCCATACGCTTAAATAGAGGCCGCTTCTCCTTGACCTGGGAGTTATTTGCCCGGAAGGTATCCAGATAATTCCATGCCTTGGGGAGGAAATCAAATTCAAAAACAGACGCGCCCCGGGACTTTACATAGAAATTAATATGATCATCCTGGAAAAGGTATTCCTCTTCACCGTCAAGATCGATATCAAAGGTCGCCAGGGAGGGGATAAAGACCCCCTTCTTCCTGGTAGTTTTTTCCGCCAGGAGAAGGGAATGGTACACGGCGTTACGCAGGGAATTCCGGTAGATGCCTCCCGATTCGGTACGAAGCAGGGCATCATACACTTGAGCTTTCCAGTATTCTTCCTGGGCAACGCGCTTACGGGCCTTATCACCCTTAACCTGATTAATGAGCGCTCCGGTAAAGATCATCTTGGAGTAGATGCCGTTAGCCTCGGGGTAATTAACCAGGAAATGTTTGGGATGGGAAGGAACGCCTTTGGTCCCCGGTTCTTTTTCCGAAGAGGCGTAGAAATAGACCTTTTTTAAATCCTGTTTTGACTTGCAGACCTTACCGGGCGTGGTAAAATCCACAAAGGCCTCGCACCGGCAAAGATCCTCAAAAAGATCATTCATATCCTTTTCGTTTGCGGGATTGGGGCCAACCAAGAGGAGCCGTTCTCTCCCGGAAGGCGTTTCAGAGGCGATTTTTTCCAAGGCCGTGAAAACAGGGGCTTGGATTTCCCTGAACTCGGACGACAGGGGAAATACCACGGCGAGTTTCCCCTGATCCTCGGTAAGACAGGGGGCGTATAGATCCTCCCCGGACAAACCGGCCTGGATAAAATCTTCTTCAGGAAGAAAGGTATAGGCCATGTCGCAGCGTTCAAGCACGCTCACCATATTCTGATCCCAGGCCAGGGCGGGAAGCCAGCAGCCCTGGGGCCGTTTTCCGAAGTGCTGTCTGATATAGGTGGTGAGCATTTCAATCTGCCCAATCCTATCGGTCTGGGAAATAAGGGGCATCATGGGTTCATAAAAACCGCCGCCCAATAATTCCACCTGTTTACGGGAGATCAGCTCCTTAAGAAGCATAAAAATTTCGGGATGAACGCGTTCAATCCAATGGAGAAGGGTTCCCGAATAATGAAGGGTTCCCTGAACGGCCGGATATTTATGCAAAGCAAGGATAAAAGGCTTAAGCCGTCTTTTATAAATTTCCTTAAATTCTTCATCCGAGGCGCCGTAAGAGACATGATTATGGGAACCAATAATCAAATTGAGAGGTTTACGCATACCAAATGAACTATCCTATAGTGAGTAAGTCTACTTTATTTCTTCTAAATTGAAAAGCTTATGTGCCATGAAATTTGGAAAAATTGTTATTTTTCCGGATATATCATGCTTGCATAGTTAAAACGCTAAAGGTGCAAAAAGATAACGGAAAGGGAAGAAAAGATGAGCGCCAGGAGCCCCATGGAAATGAGCATCAGGGGAATGCCCCGGAGAATACGGGGAACACGTTCCATAACCGAACGGTTGTGTATGGCCCGAAGGACAAAAATCGCAAGGAGGGTCCCCAGGGAAAACCCCAGGGCCATGGCGGCAGCCTGGGCAATGGACGAAGCCAAACGCAGGGTTATCACCACAGAGGTCAGGGTAAAGCCGTTATAGGCGATGATAGCGGAAAAGATCCGGGTATTTGACGCGTCGGTGGGGAAAAAACGGTTAAGAAGCCCCTCCAGGCCCTTCCCGGCCGCGACGATGAGGGGGAATAAGAGGAAATATTCAAAAAAACCCAGGGAAAGGGGGCTAAAAATATAGGAAAACAGGCACCAGAAAACAAGGACCGATATAAACAGGGCCGCCCATTGTACGAGAAGAAAAGGGGTGGACCGCTCAGGATCGGCGCCGAAATCCTGAATACCCATGCCCAGCTGGATCATCAGATTCAGTGAAAAACCTGAAAATAACGCGAGAGAAGCAAGGGTTATCACGATTCATCTTCCTCCCGGGCTTTTTTGTCCCTGATGTAATTAAAGAAAGCCACACCGTAGCCCAGCAGGATGAGGGCGCCTGCGGAACTGGTGAAGATCCGCAGGGGAAACACGGAGTCATCCTCAATGGTGAAAAACTTGATAATCCCCTCGCTGCCTCCCCCGGGCAGGGAAAGGGAACCGTATCCCAGGGGTTCCCGGATCAGGGACAGGGCGAGGAGGAAGACGCCGAAAATCAGGGATTCTAAAACAGCAATAATGGCAACGTCTTCAGTTTTGTGATGTTCCAGCCGGGGAAAGAGTTTCATGGAGAAGCAATACATGGGGGTCAAAATAATGTAAAGTGACGTTTCCAGGGCCAAAAGGGGGCTCAGCAGGGAAACGAACAGCAGGTATATACCGGCCAGCACCGAGGAAAGGGAAATAACCACCAGTTCCTTCCCTTTAACGGGAAAAAAAGACTTGGTAAAACAGAAGATCAGGGCCGTAAGGGTATAGACCCATACCAGGGCGCCCAGGGTAACCAGGGCATACGCGGTCCTGCCCGAAGCTATGATCAGGATTCCTACCCCGGTCAGGGTAGTCAAAGGGGAGCGCTTGCCCCAAAAAAGATGTTTCTCCAATTCAGCGCGGTTCATTCGCTTCCCCTCCGGTTAAAGAGCGCCCTGCTTTCTTCTACCCGTCTTTTATAGATAAGCACGGTCCCTGCCGGGAGATCTTCAAGGGTTTGTTTCCCGCCGTTGCTCAAGGGGATAATGGCCTCCAGCTCTCCGCCGGGGCTAACCACAGCCAGCATAGCCAAAAGGGACGTGCCGGATATAATGGGAAATACTACCGCCCAGGAAGGGGAATCCTTCAGGGTAAACCAGGCGCCCAGTTGGAGCGCCCTGCCGGGATTACCCAGAGAGGCGATGGGCGCCTCCAGTTGGTAAGCAGGACCGGCGCGGGAAAGAGATTTATTCACCCCGTTGAGCATCAGATGGGAGCGGAAAGAAGCGGTAAGGGCCCAGAGCAGGATGCCGGCTAAGAGAAGCCCCCCTATCCAGGCGGCAAAACATCCCCACTGCTTCACCGGCGCCGGTAAGGATTTTACGGGGATACATCCCCGGATCTTTTTTATAAAATCTTTCATTTATACTCTCCCTTATAGTAGAACAAGCGGCCTTCCGCTTCGCGGATCAGGGGGACGAGGATATTGAGAAGCGCTATTACATAAAACGCCCCATAGGGTTCAAACGCCAAATACCTGAAAATAAAGGCCAGCGAAGCGGCCAGTACCGTAACCGCCGCCATACCCGGAACGGATTTCGGCCCTGTAGCGGGATCCGCCGCCAGGAGAAAGGCGCTTACCATCACGCCTCCATAACAGAGACCGAAGAGGAGATCCCCGGCAAAAAAGGACCCTCCCCAAAAAACAGCGCCGAATAACCTGACCAGCAGGGCATATACACCAAGAAATAACGCGGGTATCCAGGACCGGGAGACCTGAAAGGCGGTGATGACAATAGTACCCAAGAGAAACAACAGAAGCCCCCGGTCGCCGATAATCCCGGGGCCCGGAGAGGATAAAAGGTTCCAATAGGAGGCGGGAACCTCCACACCAAGAAAGGCAAATATGGTACGGTTGAAGAAAGAACCTAGAGCCGTTCCCCATGAACCGAGGATCCCCTGGAGCCACCCCCGGGGGATCAGAGAAAAATCACCCCCGAATTCCATTCCCCGGATCGCAAGCAGCCCCAAAGGCGAACCCTGGAGATCCCGCTCACCCTGTGAGAGCAGCTCTGAGAGTACTACCGGGGGGGAATTTTCCAGCGCCTGGTTGAAGGCCCCGGGCCAGGAAAGGCGTACAAAAAGCCATGCTCCCAGGGCAGGATTAACCCAGTTTGCCCCTAATCCGCCAAAACTATGCTTTACCACGATCATGGCAAAAGCCGCTCCGATAAAAGCCAGGGGAGGAGAAAAGGTATTAGGCAAAAGCAGGGTAAATATCAAGGCGGAAGCCACGGCGCTGCCGTCCCGCAGGGTACGGATCTTTAATTTGAAGTTCACTGCCAGTTCCACCAGAACCGCCCCGGCCGTCGCTGCCAGGGCTACAGAAAAGGAACTGAAGGAATCGGCCAGGGATGACTGGAGTACCGCAAGGAAGGCGCAGGCGCTTACCATCCACATCCGGGAAGTCGTGGACCGGGCAAGACTAACCTGCGGATGCCAGCTCAGTAAATCCCGGGAAAAGGCCGCCGTTTTGCTAGACACTTTGCTTTTCCCTCCCGGTGAAATTCACGATAGCCGCTATGAGGGGCAGATGGGAAGGGCACACCACTTCACAGCAACCACAGCCATGGCACCGGTTAGCTCCCCCGGCATCCCCCCCGGTTTGGATACGTTTGTACAATTCTTCCGGATCAAGCCCTACGGGGCAGACCAGCCGGCATTCCCCGCAGCTAATGCAATTCTGGGTTCTCCGCTCCCCCAGGTGGCTATTCAATCTGGCAAAAACAGCATAGGTAGTTTTTATGACCGGTTCGTCCAAATCCGCTACCGCCCGTCCCAGAAAGGGAGAACCCGATGCTATACGTTTGGGTTTATCAATAAATCCTCCGCATTCGGCGAAGAGCTCTCCAATCCTGGTCCCGATGCGAACCTTCATTACCTCAGGACTCTTTACCGCCGACCCGCCCACTGCCACATACCTTTCCAGAATGGGCTTCCTGAGCTTTACCGCGTCGTGGATTGCCGCAAGGGTGGCAGGCCCCAGGATAATCATACCGCCCAGGGAGAGGTTCTCCCCTTTTTCATACACCCTAAGGACCATTTCCAGTTCCCGCCTGTTACTCTGGGGATAACGGGATCCCACCAGGGCCAGGGATGCGGAAATATTGTAGGATTCGGCTTCCGCCAGAAGCGCCTTTCCCAGGGCCTGTTCCCCGCGGGTTACGGCAAAGAGTATCCCGGTTACCTGAGCCGCCCTGGCGGCTATAACAGCCCCTTCAACAACCGCCTTGATCCGTTCCCGGCAAAGCACAATATCCGCCGCCAGCCAGGGATCATCAAAGACGCAGCGGATTACCAGGGTAAGGGGCGTCCCGGCGCCGCTCTTTGAAGGAACATTGCCCGGCATTGCCTGCAAGTTTTTACCGGCCAGGATCTCCGCCACAGGCAGTCCCCGGCCTTCCATTTCCACAATGCCGAAATCCGCTATGAGCTGCCGGAGTTCAAAGGCGGAAAGGCCTTCCCAGGGGTGGACAGCCTCAGGCTTTCCCAGGAGTTCGAAGGCGCCCTCCATACGTATAACCAGCGCGTCATTGAGAATACCCCCTGCGGATTTCCAGGAAACCATACGGATCACCTTGCCGGGAACCGGGGCGTGAATATTGGCCGAACCGGTTCCCCGGGCCCTTCCGATAAGCATCCCCTCCCGGACATAATCCCCGATTGATACCGTAGGCTCCGCCCGATCCCCCGCATGCTGAATCAAAGAGATAACCGAAATTCCCGGCAAAAAAGCCACGGTACTCCTGTCTTTTGGCGGAGAATCGGGATCTCCAAAGGAAATTCCCCCCTGGGGAAAAGAATAGACCTTCATCACCCTAACCCGGCTCCAGTATCCTGATTTTTATGCCGCAACCTGCTTATCTCCCTTATTATTGTACACTAAAAAGCTCCCCATTTTCCGCTTCCCCATAGGGGTACGGAAAAGGGCCGGAATTGCCAATGCCAGGGCGCCCAGGGCGGCAATAATATCCCCCCGGGTATTGCCCCTGCTCCTTCCCTCTCCCCGTCCTTCCAGAAAAGCCGCGAGTTCCTTGAGGGGATAGGGAGGCGCTTCATCCGCCGGCCCGTATACGCCTTCCGCCTCCCTGGAACCGGCTATCAGTCCGTCTTCACCAAGAAAATAACTCCGGTAGGGTACGGAACCCCGCTCATCCTCCGCTCCGGAACGCCTTGGCCGGGAACCTTCATCTAAGAATCCGTCCAGGGGGCGGGTCGAAAAAGACGACTGAAAGGCAAAGTGTTCCTCGTAATCCCGGCTGTCCAATACCGGCAGCCGGCTTGCCAAAAGAGGCGGAGACAGGGCTTGGGAAGCGTGTCCTGGTCCGGAGACGGAACCTACCCAGGGCAGAAACAGGGCGGCAATGGAAGCGAAGGCAAAGGGGATCACGATCCGGGGAAAGCGCGCGGCGGTAAAAGCCGGCGTCCGGATAGGCAAAGGGGTAAACCGGATATGAAAACGGCCTAAATAGGATTCGGCCCGGAGGGCTGTTCCCAAAATAATGAAAAAAGAAAGGAGAACCAGGACTACCATAAGGGGATTAAGGGAACCTAAGAAGGCTATAAGACAGGCGGCCAGAAAAAACAGGGCCCCCATACACCAGTTGATCTTAAAGATCCCCTGTTTTCTCAGAAAAATCCTGAAAAAAACAGGCTTAAGGCCGGAAGAAGAAAGGCCCTCCCCCTCATACGCTTCTTCCCGGTGAAAGTACCGGAGACGGGCGAAACCTTCCCGAAGCGGCGGCAGGAGGTTTTCGAAGACGGCAAACAGGCAAGCGGAAAAGGCAAAACCGCCGGGACCGGAAAAGATAAACACAGCCTGGAGGGGAAGCAGCATGACCAGGAACCCAAACATCCCCTTGCCGCCGGGACGAAGGGCCGTTATAAGCAGGACAGCGAGGATCCCGGCGGCGAAAAGCAGGGAAGGCCAGAGCCGGGAAGGGGGCTTGATAATCTGGAAAAAATCCAGAGAAAAGGGAATTTCCAGGACGGAAATCACGCGGCTTTCAATAGAGGAAGGGGGAAGCCCGGAAGGAAAGGGTATGAAAAAGCGCCGTTCCCCGTCACCCGCAAAAAAGCGCCTGAGCTTTTCGGCGTATCCGTCGTTCCGGGGATCAAAGGCCTCCACCGTTTCATCATATTCATCCAGGGGAATACGCTTTAACTCCCCAAAATCATCGAGAAACACCCACTGGGTGGACTCACAGACCGTATTTGCCAGTCCTGAGCTCTTCAGCGCCTCAAGAACATCCCGGCCGGGAAAGGCCTCGTCTACGGTGAGGAGGGCGTAACCGGGAGTAGCGGCGCCCCCGGGGACCGGGGCAAACGTTCCCGGCGCCCCGCCTTTTTCCGGCAGAATTACCCAGGAAAGGACCAGGGTAAAGGCGCTCAAAATCAAGGTAACGCCAATGGCGGTAATAAGGGGTTTACTATTCGGCATGGAGGGAAACCTATAAATACTCATAGGCTGCAGCAATGATGATACCCAGCAAAGCCCCAACCACTACTTCCAAAGGGGCATGACCGTGTATTTCCTTTACCGGATGATATTCAATTTCCTGTCTTTCTCCTAGCTGGCGGCCCAAAAAATTAAGGGCCCGGGCTTGGAGGCCCGAGGAACGGCGGACTCCCATGGCATCCCTCATGATAATCAGGGCGAAAAACAGGGTCACAATAAACAAATTCGAACTAATCCCCTCACTAAAAGCTACGGAAGTGGATAAGGAACACACCAGGGCGGCATGGCTGGAAGGCATCCCGCCGGTACTCCAGGCGAAAGTTTGCAAAAGTTCCCGGTTGTTTCTCTTTTTCCCCCGCAGAACCACCACCACCGCTTTAAGCAGCTGGGCAAAAAACAGGCTTGATACGGAAGACAAAAAAATCGGATTCTCAACCAAGGCTTTAAACGAGTCCGGCCGTACAGACATGGCAAAAAACATTAATTAACAATCCCCCAGGACTGACAATTTGTCAAGGTATCGGGGATTGCGGCTTGGGAAGATAGGTACGCAATTTTTCCAGGACCAGCGTAATATCCAGGGGTTTACCTACATGATCGTTCATACCCGCATCAAGGCACTTTTCAATGTCTTCCTTGAATACATTGGCGGTCATGGCTACGATGGGTATGGTTTTCGCCTTGGGTATATCCAGGGCGCGAATAAGGCGGGTAGCTTCGAAGCCGTCCATTTCGGGCATGTGAACATCCATGAAGATGAGATCGTAGCGCCCAGGGTTTTCACTGAAAAGCTTTAAGACCGCTTTTCCGTTTTCCGCGCAGTCAATGCCTAAGTTCGTATCCTCCAGCAAGGCTAATAGGATCTCCCGGTTTATTTCCACATCCTCTGCGAGAATGATAGTGTGATGCTCAAAGTTGTTCTCCTCCCCTTCCGGATGGTTCAGGGAAGACGCCGTATTGTTGTTGGAGACGGAGCTACTCCGGCTTGGGGCCTGTTCGGCCTTTATCGTAAAGATAAAACTTGAACCTTCGCCGGGCTTGGATTCTACCCAGATAGTCCCCCCCATCATTTCCACAAGGCGTTTGGAAATGGAGAGTCCCAGGCCTGTGCCGCCGAATTTACGGGATATGCCGCCGTCGGCCTGCTCAAAGGAACTGAAGAGCCGGCCCTTCTGTTCCTCAGTAACGCCGATACCCGTATCGCTCACGGAAATTTTGATGGTACAAACCGGCATTCCGGACCCCGGGGGCGTTTCGTTTTTACCGGAAGAGGGAGGAGGTTCCGGCGGGAAGGCCATGTCCAGAAGTTCCGCTTCCAGGCGTATGGTTCCCTCCCGGGGGGTAAACTTTACCGAATTTGAGAGGAGGTTGGCGATCACCTGGGAAAGCCGCTGATCGTCCCCGATGAGGGTGGACGGGATTTTTGGATCCAGGTGGACGGTGAAGTTCTGGTTTTTTTCAACGATCCTGAAGGTAGACACATTGATCACCTTCATGATCATCTTTTCAAAGTTGAACTCCTCAAAGGAGAGCTCCAATTTATTGGCCTCGATCTTGGACATATCCAGTATGTCATTTATCACCCCCAGGAGGTGATTCGAGGCTTCATCGATCTTGTCCAGACCGTAATCCTTCCGTTTTGGATCCTGAGAACCCCTGGCAATACGGGTCATGCCGATTATGGCGTTCATGGGGGTACGCATCTCATGGCTCATCCGGGAGAGGAAATCGCTTTTGGCGCGGCTGGCCATTTCGGCGCCGATCCTGGCCCTGGTAAGCTGGGTTACGTCGCTCATGATGAGCATCACGCATACCGGGGCGCGCTCGCCGCCCTCGGCGGCGGCGGCAAAGGTTCCCCGTACCCCCATGAGGGCGGCGATCTGATCCGCCAGACGGCTTGAGCTGGAACTGCCGGGGGTTTCTTCCGCCCCGGCAGGAACAGTACCGGTACGCCGCAACGCAAGCACATAATTGGATGCCTCTTCTTTTTCGTTGGTAACAGCCACCTCGGCGGTATAAGCCCCCAGGTCTCCCTCCCCGCCTTCAGTTACCTGAAAAACCGCGTCCGCTTCGGGAACCAGCTCCCGGGAAGCGCCGGAAGAGACAATACGGGCCAGGGTAGCGGGGTCTTCCGGGTCCAGGCCGTTTTTTTTAAGGAATTCGGCCATAGCCTTGTTGTGATAGCGGAACTCCCGGTTTTCCCCCAGCAAGGCCAGGGCGTCGGGGATGGAGTCAAGCTGGGCGGTAATAACATCCAGGGTGGTGTTAACCCCGGCAATGATCCGGTAATAATCTCCCTGGTGGTAGGAAAGGGGGGATCGCTTATCCAGATTTCCGGTCCTGGCGGCCCAGGTTATATGATCGATGTCAACAATAACATCGTTGATGGATTCCGCCATGGTGGTGTAGGCCTCTCCCAGAAAGCCGATTTCATCGTGGCGGTCCGCCATGCTTTCCGGAAGCCTTCGGGAGAACTGCCCCAGGGCAAGCCG
>JAITNM010000154.1 GCA_031290475.1 Treponema sp.
TATGTTAGGCATTATTACGAGAAAGCCCAGGGATTATAAAATAAGAAACATTGGTATGGTGATACAAACGCCAAAGGAATTTATAAAAATGAATGCCGGATTGTTTAAAGAAGAAGATAGGGAACAATAATTTAGGCAACTTTTGGCGGTCTATTTTTTTCAATATTAATCATAGATGACTGTCTACTAGAGCCGCTTTGCAATGGCGTCCACAAATTCCCAGGAGTCCAGGATTTTTGCAGGTTTACCCGTTGCGAGGCGCGCCAGGTCGCCGGTCATCTCTCCTTCCGCAATGGCGCCGAGGGTTGCTTCTTCGAGTCCCTTCGCAAAGGCAGTGAGGTCCTTAAGGCCGTCCAGTTCGCCCCGCTTGGCCAGGGCGCCGGACCAGGCAAAGATGAGGGCCACCGGGTTCGTACTGGTTTTTTCGCCCTTCTGCCACCGGTAGTAATGCTGCTGTACGGTACCGTGGGCGGCTTCGTATTCCGTAACCCCCGAGGGGGATACCAGGACGCTGGTCATCATGGCAAGGCTTCCCGAGGCGCTGGCTATCATGTCGCTCATTACATCGCCGTCGTAATTTTTGCAGGCCCAGAGAAATCCTCCCTCTCCCTTGACAACCCTGGCTACGGCATCGTCGATTAGGGTGTAGAAATAGTCTATTCCAGCGGCCCTGCACTTTTCTTTAAATTCATGTTCGTAGGTTTCTTTGAAAATTTCCTTGAACCTGCCGTCGTAGGTTTTGGAAATCGTGTCCTTGGCGGCGAACCAAACGGGCAGTTTTTCATCCAGGGCGTACCGGAAACAGGAACGGGCGAAGCTCTGTATGGAATCGTCCAGGTTGTGCATACCCTGTACAATCCCGGCGCCTTTCATGTCCGCAACCAGGATCCGTTGTTCGCCGCCGCCGCCAGCGGGGGTGTAAACCAGTTCTACCTTGCCGCTTCCGGGAATGATCATTTCGGCGTTTTTATACACGTCACCGTAGGCGTGGCGTCCTATGACGATAGGTTTTTTCCAGGTGGATACGCTTGGTTTGATTCCCGCCGCCTGGATGGGCTTACGGAACACCGTCCCGTCCAGGATTGCGCGGATGGTGGCGTTGGGACTGGGGTAGAGGGTCTTGAGCTTGTATTCGGCCTTGCGGGCGGCGTTACTCGTAATGGTGGCGCATTTAACCCCCACACCCACGCGGGCAATGGCCTTTGCGGCGTCGGAAGTTACCCGGTCGTCTGTGGCGTCCCGGTTGAGGAGCCCTAAGTCGTAGTATTCGGTTTTCAGGTTTACCCTGGGGAGGATGAGCTTTTCCTTGATGAGCGCCCAGAGTACCCGGGTCATCTCATCGCCGTCAATCTCCACCAGGGGAGTTTTCATTTCAATAAGCGCCGCCATGCAAATCTCCCGCCTTAACGCAGGCCCGAAGCTTCCTGTTGAGCGCTTTTTTGCCAGAACTGGCTGCGGCCGAAGGGACCAATGGTGCCCCGCATTTCCAGGGTATCGGTTTTGTACTTGCCGCCGTCCGCCGGGTGGAAGGTGATCTTGCAGCCGTACATATTCCCGTCATTGGGATCGATCACCGTTCCGCCGCTCCACTGTCCGCCCTTTTCCGGGGAAAGACCGTAAATCCAGGGCGGCCCGATTACTTTCATCTGATTTACCTTGCCTGCCACCGGGAAATTCCTATAGCTTTCCTTGCACTTGGAGGCGATTTCATCCTGGGAAAAGCCCGCGATGGAAAGTATCTTTCCATAGAGCTTTCCCCCCTGCTGGTAGATCTCCCAACCGGCGGTAACCTTGCTGGTTTTCTCATCCACACTGATCCAAAACCCCTCTACCGGGTCCGCGGCAAAACAAAGACCCGCCCCAAGAAGCAGAATCAAACACAGAGACGCCAATTTCTTCATTATTATAACTCCTATAAAATTTGCGGTAGTTATTCGGAGACTGAGGTTTCCGGATAACTCTATTCCTCATTTTTAACGATCTCCTCTATTTTTTCAAGGTAAGCAATGGGGAGGCTTAGAGTTTTATGCCGGGATCTTTCACCGGACTTTATGGCGATATCCCGCTTTGGGCAGCGGAGCAGGGCGGCCAAAAACGAGACAAGCTCCCCGTTGGCCTTGCCGTCTTCAGGCGCCGCGGCAATCCGTACCTTGAGCCGGCCGTCCCTGATCCCCCCAAGGGCCGACCTGGAAGCTCCGGGCTGAACTTTGATATCCAGAAGCAGGATGTCCCCGGCGGGGCGAATACAAACAGCCATCCCCTTTAGTATATACCATTGGAACTGATTTTGGGTAGCCACCGGGGTTTTCCCATGGCCCATTCAAAGGAAAGCCCCGGCCGGTTTCCCCCGTCTTCATCCTGAGGCGGGTCCCCCCCCAGGGGCCTTATGGCTAAATTTGCCACGGCGGCCGCCCGGAAGCGGACGGGCGGGGGCGGTTCCAGGGATTGCAGGATTTTTCCTGCCCTTTCGGCCGCCCCCGCGTGAACGGGGGAAAGGCCTATACAGAGGACGAGTTTTGGGAAGGGGAGAAAACCCTCCGCCGCGACGGCGGACAGCTCCGGAAGGCCTGCGGGGATATTCAGGGGAAGCCCCCAAAAGAGGAGCCCCGGGAGTCCTGGGGCGCTTTCAAAACCGGGGCCGGCCCTGAAAAAACCGGAGCCGGCAGCGTCCGCCGGGGCCTGTCCGGAGGAGGGGAGGGGAACGGAGGGGGCGCCGGCGGTGAGGGAACGCAGGGTTTTTGCCAGGGTCCCAAGGGCCGCCCCGGAAAGGGGGCGCTCGGTTCTTCCCAGGGGGACCGCCGGGGGGAAGGCGTAGGCCCCCGAAAAGCCCGTGGCAAAGAGGCGGCGTTTGAATTCCCGCAGGGGGGGCTGGATATCCCTATGGGGGAGGAGGAGGACGAAACGGAAGATGCGGGGCGTCATGGTTTTCAAAGTTGCCATCCCATGGTATAATTTTAACCGTTATTATTCCGATTGTTAAGGAAGCAAAATGAAGTTTAAAACCGAGCTGTTGTCCAAACGCCTGATGGAAATTTTCTCCCGGTGGCCTTCGGTTGAATGTATATCTTTAAATGAAGCCCCCTCGGAGGATCCCCTGGACCCCTATTTTGCCCTGGTCCTGGATGTTTTTTACACCGGCTCTGTTCCCGCCCCGGAAGAACGCCACGCTTCTTACGGGAGTGATATTTCCGCCTTTGAAAGTTCAAATCAGAATAAAAAGGATCGGTTTCTTGTGGGAGATATGCCTGTGCGGATTGAATTCAAGTCCACTGCTCAAATAGAAGAACTGGTTTCATATGCGGACACTAAACAGGACGCGCTCTGGTTTATCAAAGATTCGGGGACATACGGATTCTACCGCCTTGTCCGGGGCGAGCTGATGTATAGCCGTTCCGGGTGGATTGACGGGATACGCAGGCGGCTGGTCAATGTGGATGATGTGTTCTGGAACCGTCTGCGGGAGGTGAACCAGTCCAAGATGGAACATTTCCTCAACGATTTGGGCGCCGCCCTTTTTCAGAGTGATGATTTCTACTATCTTATGTCCGCCTCGGGTTTTATAAAGTACGCCTGCCTTACCCTGTTCTGCATTAACCGCCGTTTCGAGCCTTCCCACCGTTCGTATCACAACCAGGTTACCGCCCTGCCGGTTCAGCCCGACGGATTTAAATCCCAGTTTGAGCTCTTCCTCATACGGGAGCCCGGGGCGACATTGGAGCGGCGTTATTCCCTGGCCCAGCTTATGGCCAGGGGAATTATCGCCCTGTAAATGGGTGTTTTGGCAGACCCCGGGAGTTTGCGGGCGCCCGGGCGGCGCCGGGTCATAACAGCAGTACTCTCCGCCGTCTTTTTGTCACCCTTCGTTTTTTCCTGCCACGTGAAGGAACCGGTTTCTTTTTTTTCTTCAGCCCGGGGGGATACCCCATTCTACGGCCTTTCCCGGGCGGCCGTTTCCGGGGAATTGATCCTGGTTCCAAAAAGCGGCGGGAAAAGTACGCCCTCCCTACGGTATCAGTTTGATCCTCCCCTTAAAGTCCCCCCCGGTTTTTCCCTGGAAGTGGAGTACAGTTTTTCTGTTCCTGCTCCTTCCGCCGTTTCCTGGGAACTGAAGCTTGGCGCTTCTTCCGGCGATTGGGTCCTGCCCGCAGATACCTCCTTTCTGGGAATAACCGGAGGCGGCGCGGGCGGGGTTTTGCGTTACGCGGTGCCGGTTCCCGAAGGGGCCGTTGGCGGCCTTTCCATAAGCGGGAACCGGAACGGGCCGGGAGAAGAAACCGCCGTTTTCCGCCTCCGTTCCCTCTCCCTCGTTCCCCGCTGGTACGGTCTTGAACAGACCGGCGCGGGGGGCCCGCGGTTCACCCCCTTTGTGTACCTGGACGGGGAAGGCGCCCTGGTCATCGATATTCCCCCGGGTTTCCGTTATCCGGTTCCCCCGGAATTGTCTTTTTGGGGCCTCACGGGGGGCGTTGCGGTCACGGCTAATAACACCCGCTGGGAGTACCGCGCCCGTTCTCTGTCTTCTCCTTCGGCGGCAACAGTCCCGGCAAGGGGGGAAGCGGACGGCCGCCGGTCGTGGGTTTTACCCGGAGGGGTGGTGGGGGATTTTCCCTATCCCCTCGTAATTTCCGGCAGTCCCTTTGCCGCCGTTGCCCTTGCCGAAGGCCCCCGGAGGCCTTTCCCCGCCGAACCGGCGCCTGCCGACCCCGGCATGGTGCTGGCATACCCGGAAGAGGCCTGGCGGGATAAACGGTACGAGGTCTTCCGGTGGCCTTCTTTTCCGGAGATCCTCATCTTCGATACCGCAGACTACCTTGTCCAGGAACGGCTCTTTAAGCGCCTGGCTTTTTTCGTGGAAAAGAAAGACTACCGGGGCCGCCTCCTGAGCGATGGGGAACTGGAAGGCCGGCACGGCTGGAACGCCCACGATTACCGCGCCGAAGATCTGGCAATGTTTTTCGAAGCCGCCCGGGAGACTTCCTTTCCCCTGCTCCCGGAGGAACAGGAACTCTGTTTCCTGCTTCTGGAAAACGGCGTTATCCGCCAGGGCGGTTCCGGCGGTGAAATTTCCCCCGGCAGGGGGGCCCTTATTTCCATTTCCCGGGAATCCCCGGATTATCTTCGCCGCCGCTTCCTGGTTCACGAAGGCTACCACGGGCTTTTTTTTATTGATGAAGATTTCCGTAATTTCAGCCGGGATCGTTATGAAAAGCTCCCCCGGGAAGCAAAGCAGTTTATCCGATCCTTCTTTGATTATCAGCGTTACGACTTACAGGATTCCTACCTTATCGTGAATGAATTTATGGCCTATATTATGCAGCAGACGGTTTCCCAGGCGGGATTCTATTTTGGCGAAACCCTGGCCGCCCAGATTGACAACAGCCCCTGGCGCAGGACGGTGCTTCCCGAGGCGCAGTCCAGGGCGGACGGGACAAAACACTGGCCCTCTCTGGCTTCTCTCTTTACCCGGGAAGCGGAAGCCTTTTCCGCCTATGCATCAAGGCGCTGGGGGCTTGCCGCGGGCAGTATCGAACAGGTCTACGCTTCCACCGCCGAGTAGTATTACTGTTTTAATCGTTTAAGAACTTTACCGTTAACGAAGGGCGTTTGTTCTTTTTCTGATCGTAGAGCAGAATCCCTACGTTAAACTGACGTTCCGCCTCAAGGCTGGAGGGCGGCCCGTGGCCGGGGAGCAGGATAAAATCCCCGGGCAGCGAGAGGAGCTTGCTCCTTATGGCCGTCATCTGTACGGCAGCGCCGTAGGAGCTGGCGGTGGAGCCCACGAGGCCCGCGCTCATGACATCCCCGGTAAAAAGCATGTTCTCGATTTTATACACCGCCGAATCGGAGGAATGTCCCGGAACGGATATCACCTCAATCTTAAAGGGCCCGATGTTAAGCTCCTCTCCGTCCTTTACCAGCTGAGTCCTGAGATCCTGAATAATGTGGTTAATCGCGTAGATTTCCACATCGTAGATGCGCCTCAGGGTTTTTAATCCCCGGACATGGGCCTTGTGATCGTGGGTAATCAGCACCCCTTTCAGGGTGTAATTGTTATTTTCGATGAACCCCAGAATATTTTCGTCCATTTCTCCGGGATCGATCAGTATCGCCTCCCAGGGAGGATCGTCGGTGCCTAAAATATAGCAATTGGTAAAACTGGGTAAACAGTAATGAAAGAAAAACTTCAATCTATTCCTCCAGCTCGAAGATCGCTTCCGCGGTATTGGAAGATTTAAAGGCAACCGTTTCCTGCCTGGTCCGGATAAAGTTTGTCTTTTTCAGATTACAATCCACAAAGTCCGATTGGCACAGTTCGGCCTTAATAAAGCGGCTGTTGTAAAGATTGGAATTATTGAACGTGCATCCTTTAATATTGGCCCCGCCGTAGTTAAGGTGCACCAATTCGGAGCCCTCAAAGGTACAGTTTAAAAACCGGCCTCCGGCAAAGGACAGAAATTGTAAATCGGTTTTGGAAAAATCGCAGCTTTCAAAACGGCAGAAGTCGAAAAAAACCATCCGCATCAGGGAGCCGGTAAAAAGGCACATATCAAAGGAAGCTTCGGTAAAGTTGCAGCTAAAGTACTGGCGCTGGGAAAAATCGACGCTTTCAAAATGAAGCCCCGGCGCGTTGAGGTTCTTGATTACCCGGCGCTGGGAAATATACTCCCCGATACGCCTGCCTTCCTTTTCCGTATCCGCCACGTGGAGGGCGCAGAGCTGAGACCCGGTAATTGCCGGCCTTCCGCAGCCGGCCGCGCAGGGCGCCAGGGTAAACATAACTTCTTAATCATAACGGAATGACCCGGGGAAATCAACAACCCGGGCGGCTAAACTTGATTCGCAAATAAGAAGGGGGAAGCGCCAATCAGCTTGCCGTCAATTCGCGCTTCCCTTACAAGTTTCCGATGCCCGGACGCCGTTTTACTGGGACAGAGAGGCTACCAGATCGCCGATAGAAGTGAAGGCATCCACTTCAATAAAGGCGCCTTTATCCGGCGTGTCATTAGGATCTGCCGGGGGCTGATACTTTATGAATGTCAAGGCGTCTACACCGATGCGGTTGCCGTCTTTGTAGTCCACGCCGCCGGACAAAGCAAGCGGAATGCGCTCTGATTCCATCGCTTCCAGATAGTTCTCTGCGGTAAGCGGCTTGCCCGACTTGTTCAGACGGTCAATACCCACAAGGAATGTTTTAAGCGCAACATAGGCGCACATGGGGTAACCGTTAAACTTATAGGACTGCTTTTCCGCCGCAGGAATCCATTTCGTATCCCAATCGATAATCTTCCAGTACTCACCTATTTCGGCTAACCGGCGCACCGATTCCGGGGTATCCCCTTTCTCGCCCAAGGTAATCCAGCCCGCGCTGTAGATCGTCGCCGCTCCGCTCTGCGTTGCTTCGGGAGGCATAATAGAGGCAGCCGCGTTTACATAAGATGTAATAAAGGGTCTGCTTTTTGTACGCGCATTTGCAAAAGCCGCGGTGTACGTAGCCTTAAAATAAGCCTGGTTACCCGCCGCGAGAATCACATCGCAGTCCTGAATCGCCTGAATCTGTGAGGCAATTTCAGACGCGTTGCTGGAAGAGATCTGCTGATACACGATAGCGGGCTTATTTGCCCGTGTGTCCAGCGCGTACTGCGCCGCGATACCTGACTGAAGGCTGATGCCGTCGTCCGCGTTAGAATAAATAACGCCGATTTTTTTCACGTCGTCAAACATAGTTGATGCGCGAAGGTACATAAGGCGTCCCTCGGTCTTATACTGGGGCTGCACACCCATCATGTAACGCTGGTCTCCCACCGCGGGTTCAAACAACTGAGCGGAGGTGCCGGTGCCATAGTACACAGACGGTATGGCGCAGGTTTCCAATACGTCTTTGGCCGCGACCACGCTCCATGTACCGATGATACCTACCAGAGCGAAGACCTTGTCGTCGTTGATAAGCTTCTCAACGTAGGTTTTGGCCGTAGCGCCATCGCCCTTGTCGTCGTAGATCGTGGGAACGATTTTGCGACCCTTGAGGATGTCCGCATACTCGGGCGCCTCGTTCACATAGTCAATCATTGCCCGGTAGAAGTTGCCGAATGTCACACCGAATGCCGCAAATGCTCCTTCGGTCGTGATTGTCGCGCCGATTTTAATGGTATCCGGCTCTTTTGCGGCTGCTGTTCCGCCAGCTTTCTTGCATCCCGCAAGGAAAAGCAACATGACCGATACCGCCAATAGCGCGGCGAACGCCGTGCTTTTTCGTTTTGAGTTCATCATCACACTCCTGTTCTAAAAAAATATTGATACCCGCAATGCGGGACTATCACTTTTTACCGCCCAAATAGGCTTCTACCAGACGCTCGTCATGAATGAGTTCAGAGGCTTTTCCCTCCATGCTCACCTTGCCGAGTTCCAGCACATAGGCATAATCCGCGATTTTTAGGGACTGCAGCGCATTCTGCTCCACAAGCAGGACGGTTGCGCCATTCTGGCGGATTTCTTTGATGCACTTAAAAATACTTGCCACGATGATCGGCGCCAATCCCAAAGAAGGCTCGTCCATAATGAGGAGCTTGGGGCTTGCCATGAGCGACCGGCCAATCGCGAGCATCTGCTGCTCCCCGCCGGAAAGGGTGTTCGCCTGCTGCTTCCGGCGCTCCGCCAAACGGGGAAAAAGGGTGTAGACGTAGTCATAGTTTTGTTCAATGGTTTTTACCCCCGGATCTTTCCGCCGGGCAGCCATGCCGCAAGCCCCAACGCGAAGGTTTTCTTCCACCGTAAGGCCGTTCAGGATTTGCCGTCCTTCGGGGCAATGGGAAATACCGGCTTTTGCAATGCCGTAGACGCTTTTTTCCGTGATGTTTTTGCCGTCAAAGAAAATCTCGCCGCTTTTGGCTTTTACTATTCCGGACACCGTTCGCAAGGTCGTGGATTTACCCGCTCCATTGGCGCCAAGGATCGCCACTATGTGTCCCCGGGGCACGGTGATATTCAAACTCTTTACCGCCTTGATTGCCCCATAGTCAACCATCAGATTTTTTACTTCCAGCATATTAGTCATGATCTACTCCCAGATAGGCTTCCTGCACCACTTTGTCGTTCTGGATTTCCCGGGGAGTGCCGTATGCCAGCTTCTTCCCAAAAGAGATGGCGCAGATGTGGTCGCAGATGTCCATTACCAAACCCATGTCGTGTTCCACCAGAAAGACGGTAATCTTGTATTCCGAGGCGATCTGTTTAGCAATCGTTGCCAGCTCGGTGGTTTCCGTGTCGTTTAAACCCGCCGCGGGCTCGTCCAGAATGATCAGACTGGCGTTTGCCATGAGGGTTCGGGCAAGTTCAATGCGCTTGAGAATACCATAGGGCAGACCTACCGGATATTCGTCTTTTAAATGCAGAAGGCGCATCTGCTTGAGCACCCCCAAAGCCTTTTGGGTGAGTTGTTCGTTTTCCCGCTTGAGGGAAGGGGTAGCGAACATGTGGGCAAAAAAGCCCGTCTCGTATTGTGTGTGGGCGGCAACGAGAATATTCTCTAAAATGGTGAGTTCCGTAACAAGCTCGATATTCTGGAACGTACGCACAATACCCGTCTTTATTACATCGTGTACCGCAAAGCTGTTGAGGGCAAAGGTACGATTTTCCGCGTCTTTAAACCACACATCGCCCTTGGTGGGCTTGTAGAACTGGGTGATGCAGTTAAACACCGTGGTTTTTCCCGCGCCGTTGGGGCCAATGAGACCAAAGATTTCGCCTTTTTTTACATCAAAGCTGAGGCCGTCCACCGCGTGAAGACCGCCAAAATACATACTCAAGTTGTCGAGCCGCAGGGCTACATCGCCGGGGAGGGCAAAATCGGGGCTTTTCATTCTTTCGATGAAGGCTTCGTTTTTACGGTTCTTTTTAACGTTCATTTCGCCCGCGTCCACCGCCGCTTTTAGATCCCACACCACTTCGGCGGGGGTTTCTTTCTTTATCCGCTCAATGTCCGCCTGCGCGGGTGAATCGGGTTTAAGCCGGGCTTTGATGACGGCGAGAAGCCTGTTTACCAACTGGGCAAGACCGCCCCTATAGAAGATAACCACCAGAATGATCAACAAGCCGGAAATTTCACTCATAACCCAGGAGTTGTTTCTGAGTATGGCAACATCCTGCAAGAACATGGGGGTGAGCCCAAAGATAATCAGGGCGCCCGTCAGAACGCCCCAGATAGACTTGGAACCGCCAACCAGACAGGCGGCAAGAACGTTGAGGGAGAGTACGATAGTCCACTGGTTAGGGTCGGTGTAACGGCCATAGACTATGTGCAGGCAGCCGGCGGCGCCCGCGTAAGCCGTTGCCAGAACAAAGGCAAGAAGGCGGTATTTAAGCAAACTGATGCCCATAGCCTGGGCGGCGGAAGTAGAGTTCTTCATGGCGAGCATTGCCCGTCCGGTGGGGCTGCGTACTAAATTACTGGTAAGCATCATAAGCGCCACCAGAACCGCCACGATTATGTAGTAAATCGTCCACAGATCGGCGCGCAGGTCAAGGAGCCCCGGAAAGAGGCGGAGGACGCCGGTCTTCATGCCGTTGGAGCCGCCGGTAAGATCCATGGCGTTGATAAAGACCTGCCGCAGCACTTCCGCCAGCCCCAGGGTAACAATGGCAAGAAAGATGCCCTCAATGCGCAGGGAGATAAAACCTACTATGGCGCCCAAGCCAATCGAGATAACCAGCACCAGAATCAGCACCACCGTAAAGGGCACGCCGGTATAGTTATTGAGGAACAAGGCGGTTATATAGGCGCCTAATCCCACAAAGCCCGCCGTGCCCAAACTCGAAAGACCCGCGTAGCCCAGAAGGAAGCTAAAACCAAGCGCGATAATGCCGTAGATGGCCGTTTGACCCATGGCTTTTGCAAAGGAGTATTGCACCACACCGGCGCGCTGCAAAAACTGCACTCCGATCAGAGCAAGTCCAAAGATAATAAACCCAAAAAAGGGATGCCGAACAATGCGTCGTATTACGGTCATGCTACACCTTCTTTACCAGCCGTCTGCCGAACAAACCGTCGGGGCGGATTAAAATCAGCACCATGATCAGCACGAAGGTGATAAGCCCCGCCCACATGGGATGAATCATAGCGGCATAGCTTAAGAAAAGCGCGATGAGCACACAGCCGATAATAGGGGCAAAGAAGCTGGAAAGTCCCCCGAGCACGCAGGCAAGGAAGCCGTATATCTGTATATCCCCCATCATGCCCGCGTT
>JAITNM010000077.1 GCA_031290475.1 Treponema sp.
CGCCCGTGTTTTTTTCGCCGCCACCCCTCAAACACGTTATTGAGGCACTTTCGATGGCGATCAGAATTACGAATTACTGCTTTATTGGGTAGGGGATCACTGAAAAAACTGGAGTTGGCCTGTAAAAGCTGGATAATCTTCTAAATTGCTGAATAACCCAAAAGGCCCCTCGCCCCCCTTTATTCGCAGCGTATTTGAAGAGTATTATTATAATATTAAATAAATACTAAGGAGTGTTGTATGTTGCATATGAAAAAAACCAGGAAGTTCTTTTTTTGTTTGGGATGTGCCTTCTTATTTGTTTTTTCCCCGGGCTTGATCAATTCCCAATCGGTGGATACCCGGGAGCTGGGCGCGGGGGGTACAGACTCCATGGAATTCATCAATTATGAAGGCCCCTACGCCCGGATCGAGACCCTGGAACAGATACGGAACATCGGCGCCTCTTTGGGTACGTCCGTGAACGCCGGCGCGGTCCAGGGAGGCGGCGGAAACCGGTACTTTATCATCCATTCGGTGACTCCCCCTGAGGGTGACCGGCTTGACGCGGATATCTTTGGCCTGGGAGTCGATGTGGGGGTGGATCATATACGGAACCTCAGGCTCATCATCCAGGGATACCTGGAATCAGCCTACCGTTATTCCGCCCGGGACGCGGCCCTCCTTGGGGAGTACATCACCATATACACCGCGGTTTTCCGGGGAAACTGGGGCTATTTCAGCGGCCGCTATAAAAATGCGGCCCTCGGCCATGTGGACCAGGAAAAGGCGGGACTCTCCATCCGTTTTGACGAGTGGCCCGGCAGGACCCATATGCTCATCCCCCTGACCCTGGCCGAAGGGGGAAGCCTGAGCGCCCTGGATACCAGCGCTCTCTCAAGTCCGGAGGTAATCGACGAGATGCGTTCCCAGGATGATATGGGACTTTCCTCCCGCAAAGATATGGTGGACCTTAAGGAACGGGAAGCGGCGGAGGCGGAAGAGCGGGCCGCCGCCCAGAGGCAGGCTGCGGATACGGAGCAGCAGCGGATAAACCAGGAACGGGAACAGAATCAAACGGAACGGGAACAGATTGCCCGTGAGCGGGAACAGGCCCGGGAAGACGGGGCAACAGGCCGCCCTGTTGCCCGGGAAGATACGGAGACCGGCCGTACCGCCGCCCGGGAACAGCGGAGCGCCGAAGAACAGCTGGCCGCCCGGGAAGCGGCGGCGGAACAGAAGGACGAGGAGCTAAACCAGCGGGAAGCCGCCGCCGCCGCCCGGAGGCAGGAAGCGGAAAAAAATGAGGAACTGGCGGAACGCAAGGGCGAAGAGGCCCGCCAGGAACGGCAGGAAATTGCCCAGGACCAGCAGATCCTGATCGCCCGGGAAGAGGGCCAGACCCCGGCCGCCCGCCGGCAAGCCCAGGACCCGGGGTTCCTGGGTATACGCATGATCGGGACCGACAGCGCCCTGGGCCGGCTCGTCCGGGTCAATGCCGCAACTGGCGCTGAACTCCGCTCGGGGAACCTGGACACCGTGAACGCCCGTTCCCTTACCCAGGCGGGGAACCGGCTCATCGCCGTGGCCGGGGAAAACCGGGGCGCCGGGGCCATACGGCTCGTGGAGATTGACCAGGAAAATCTCGGCATAGCCCGCCAGGGGAACGACGACATCCACCCCCAGAGCCTCATCTGGCAGAACGGCGGCGGCCTCTACGCCATCGCCGTGCAGGACGGCAAGCCCTACCTGGGCCGGTTCAACAACAACCTGGAAAAGGAAGCCCAGTCCGCCATAGCGGTGCACCCCTACGGGACCCCGGTTTTTCAGGAAGGGATGATCCTGATCCAGCGGGAGAACGGCCAGGTGGCAATACTCAACGGGGCGGATCTCAGCGAAAAGCGGTAGTTGGCCAAAAAAACGCCCTGGGATACTGTTTTTGAGGCGTCACTTGTCTGTGTAAATGAATTGCGGCGCCGCTACATCCCGTAGATGTGCTCGTAGCTGTGGAGCAGTTCCAGGGCCTTTTCCTTGCAGCCGCCGCAGACCGTGCCGATCTTTGTGGCCTCCTGGAGCTGTTCCCAGTTACGGGCGCCGTGGTTATACGCGTCTTCGATGTCCTTGTCGGTGATGCCCAAACAGTGGCAGATCTCCGTGGAGGGCTCTTTGAACAGGCCCGGCCTGCCCGTTTTTTCCAGGTAATCGTCTATGGCGGAACGGAGGGCCTTATCGCCCAGCACCGAGCAGTGGATCTTGTAATCCGGAAGACCGCCCAGTTTTTCCACCAGGTCCTGGGGGCGGATAACGTAGGCATCCTTAATGTTCATGCCCTTGATCATCTCGCTGAGCATACTGGTAGAGGCAATGGCGCTGGCGCAGCCGTAGGTCTTCCACCGCACGTCGGTGATACTATCATCCTTGATGATGAGGAGCATGAGCATCTGATCGCCGCACTTGATATTCCCCGTCTGCCCCCGGGCATTTGCGGGAAAACTTGACTCATCCTCGAAGAGGACGTTCCGGGGATGGGTAAAATGTTCTTTAACCGTATCTGAATATAGCCAATCCGACATGATATATAACCTCTCTATCCCGCGGCGGTATCGCCGCGTATCTCGATCGAAGCCGAACTTGTTCGACATTACTCCTATATGGAGCAAAAATCCACAAGTCCGACAGGCTCCTACGCATGAATTGTGGACATGGCCCTGAACCGGGCAATAATGGGCGGCAGGGTTTCCACAATATAATCGATATCCTGTTCTGTTACACCCCAGCCAAGGCTGAAGCGGATGGAACCGTGGGCCAGTTCCGGTCCCACGCCGGTGGCAAGCAGTACATGGGAGGGTTCAAGGCTTCCGGACGCGCAGGCGGAACCGGTGGAAACTTCTACGCCGTTCAAATCCAGGGCCAGGAGTATGGACTCCCCTTCGGCGCCAGGAAACGACACGTTGAGGGTATTGGGCAGTACATCCCCGGGATGGCCGTTGACTTTTATGTTCGGCGTGTTGGCAAGAAGGCCGTCCCGGAGCCGGTTCCGAAGGGCCCGCATCTCCCGGCCGTAGGTTTCCACCTGCTCTTTCGCAAAGGCCGCCGCCTTGCCGAAACCCAGGATGCCCATGTTGTTGTAGGTTCCGGCCCGTAAGCCGTCTTCCTGGTGGCCGCCGTGGATGAGGGGTTTTAAGGGCGCCCCTTCACGGACGTAGAGGGCGCCGATTCCCTTGGGGCCGTAGATCTTGTGGGCCGACATGGTGAGGTAATCAACCCCCAGATCAACGACGTTTACCGGCACCTTCCCCACAGCCTGGACGGCATCGGTGTGGAAAAAGGCGCCCGCTTCTTTTACAAGACGCCCGATTTCCTTGATATCCTGAATGGTGCCGATCTCGTTGTTGGCCATCATCACGGATACAAAAAGGGTTTTCTCGCTTAGAGCCCCTTTAAGGGCATCAATGTTAAGCTTGCCGTATTCGTCTACCGGCAAAAAAACCACTTTGAATCCCAATGATTGTAAATATTCGGCGGAATTGAGCACGCAGGGATGCTCTATGGCGGTAGTGATAATCCCGGTACGGCCTTCGCGTTTAACCCTGCCGTCCTTATCGGAGGCAAGACCGCGCATGGTCTGAAATACCGTATTATTCGACTCCGATCCGCCGGAGGTAAAGATCAAACCCGAGGCCTTTCCCCCCAGAAGTTCTCCCACCGCCTGACGGGCATCCTCTACCCTGGCGCGGGCAAGACGCCCCCCCGCATGCATACTCGATGCGTTTCCATAGATATCGAAATCTTCTATCATTGCGGCCTTAACCTCCGGTCTTAGGGGGGTGGTCGCGTTGTAATCCATGTATATACGTCTCTGCTCCGACGGCATTTTCTACTCCGTATTTCTTACCTTTTCTATCATATTAATAAATATACTCTATTCCTATATGTTTGACCATAGTTACCAGAGAAACCTTCAATCCTTCGGATTCTTCTGAAAATTGTCAGTTTTTCACGCGGGTATTAATCGAATTCCTGAATACCACAAAACGGAAGAACAAAAATTCCGTAATACCGTTGGCCAGAATGGTGAGTATCAAAATGAGGTTGTGGTTCCAGCCGATAGTGTCCAATGCCGCGCCCCACAAGGTAGAAACCGGGGTAAACACCAGATAATAACCTAAAACCTTGAGCATGGCGACAGGCACATTGTTCGCCGATTTGAAGTTGAGGTTCCGGTTGATGGTAAAATTCCAGAGGACGCTCAGGATCAGGGCGGGGAGATAGCAGGGCCAGTAAGGCGCCTCTTCAACATGTTTCAATTGCCGCCAGGCAAATTCCAGCAGGTTCTCCGAGCCGAACTCAATCAGCGCCGCCGATGAGGAAAAAAGCGCGTACTTCAACGCGTGAAAAACCGTTTCTTTCGCGGTAGAGCTTTGTACTTCCATAAAGGTACTATAGGACACCGTGTGTACAAAGTCAAATACCTTGCAAGGTAAGACGCGCCTCTGGTACGGTTCAGCTTTTTACAAGACCGAAAACGCCTCGTCCGCTACTTCAATGGTAGTTTTGATGTCGTCATCACTCAGGGAATAGTTCAGGAAATGGTTGTGATGGTTGGTCACGTAAATGCCCCGCTTGACCATTTCGGCGATCCACCTCTGGTGGAGCATGAGGGAGGGGGTTCCGCCGCCTTCGGGGTCTGCCAGGCGCAGGTAGAACAGGGCCGGGGCGCCGGAGACGCGGAGATCGTAGCCATGCTTCTTTGCCGTTGCGATGAGCCCGTCCTTAAGGGCGGTGCCCTTTTCCAGGAGCAGCTTGGGCAGGTTTACCCGCTTCATCTTGTTGATGCAGGCGATCCCCGCGGCAAAGGGCACCGCCGACAGCCAGTAGCTTCCGGTAAAGGTTATGCCGCTCAGGGTATTTTTGAGAAAATCCTTGCCGCAGAGGGCGCTCACGTTGTAACCGTTCGCCAGGGCCTTGCAGAAACAGATGAGGTCCGCCTCAAAGCCGAAGAAGTGATCGCTCCCGGCCAGATCCAGGCGGAAGCCCGTCCGCACATCGTCGATGATAAGCACCGCCCCGGTGTCATCGCAGAGCTTGCGGACCTTTTGCCAGAAACCCTCCGCCGGGAGCTGGTTGTCGGCGAAATTGCCGTGGAGGTAGGGCTGGGAGATCACCGCGGCGATCTCCCCCTTGTTTTCCTCGAATACCTGGGCCAGTTTTTCGTCGTCGTTCCAGGGGACGTAGAGGTTGTTCGCCACGTCCTCTTCCAGGATTCCGGGGTAATCCACCTTCTGGGTCCAGGGGGCAACTCCGTGGTAGTAGCCCTTGAAGAAGACGATCTTCTTGCGATGGGTATGGGCGCGAGCGGTGATCACCGCCAGGGTGGTGGCATCCCCGCCGTTCTTGGCGAAAAAAGCCCAGTCCGCGCTGGCAACGGTGTCCGTAAGGAGCTCGGCAAAGTCCACAACAATGGACGAAGGGGCGGTAATGCAGTCCCCCTTTGCCCGCTGTTTTGCCGCCGCCTCGTCCACTTCCTCATCATTATAACCCAGCACATTGGGGCCGTAGGCGCACATGTAATCAATGAAGCGGTTGCCGTCCGCATCCCAAAAGTAGGAACCTTTCGCCCTTTCGCTGAAAAAGGGGAAGGCCGATACGGGCACGAAGCAGCCCTCGGCCGGTCCCTGGTGGCCGTAGATGCCCGAAGGAATTACCTTGAGGGCCCGGCTGTAAATTTCGCCGCTCCTGGTATAACTGTTAATCGGAAATCCCATGATATACTCCTCTGGAAGGGCTAAAGCCCGACAAACTCCCAGGGCAACGCTGATTAACTTGATGCTAATCAGCGTTGCCCTATACATTTGCTCATTTCATTGCGCAAATGCCACATTAAAGTAGCGCTGATTTATGCTCGATTGCATCCGAAACGAAGTTTCGGCAATCAGTGCTTCCCTAGGCTAAATAAACCGCTACCCGGTCCAGGATTCGGTTGATATTATCCAGCATCCCCAGGTTACCTTTCATAGAAACGAGCCCCTGCCCTACACAGCCCAGGGCGCTCACCCTGCCGTCGAACAGATCCCGTGCAAGGGCGAGGCTGGAAAACTCCATCACCGCGTGGGGATGCGCCGGAATTTCCCGGGACATGGAAAGCGTATGGTTTTGTATGGTGATAGCCGCCTGCAAGGGTCCGCCCCCCTGCCCTGCCCCGGCGATGGAAAGCACGGCCGTGCCGTCCGCCAGGTTGGACGCCGTGAACCGGCCTATCCTGTCGTGGTTCCCGATCTGGGCTACCGCCCGGGCGATGAGGAAGAACATGATCTCCGTACTGGCGGCGAAAATAGCCGGATCTTTTAGAGCCTCCGGCGCGGCCCTGAGGTAGGTTTCAAGGATTTTCGTTAAGGAGGTAAAATTCCCGGTGAGGAATTTGATCTTCGTAAAACCCTTGCTGGGAATGGGCGTCGCGGTCCCGTCGATCACGGCGTTGAACTTTTCGAAGGAGGAGACGGGCAGTTTTATATCCCACCTTCCCGCCCCGGGAAGGGCGGTACAGGCGCCGCCGCCGAAACGCAGGGTAACAGCAGGCCCGTTTTTAATGGCAAAACCCAGGGAGAGGGGTTTCCCCCCCGGCAGGGCCTGGTCTTCCGCCAGGGCGCGGGCTTCGGGAGAGAGACGGCAAAGGTCCTCCAGGGCGGCCAGAATGCCGTACAAATTTATGTAGGCAAGAGTTTCCCCATCTTTCATAGCGGTTCCTCCTTATTAATACCATAGCACGGAAAAGGCATTATGTCAAAGCGATTCTTTTTAAGCCGTCCAGTCTTCGAGGCTTAAGTGGGGCGCCCGTTTAAATTCTTTTACATTGTGGGTGACTAAAATCCCATTATTGGCTACTACTGTCGCGGCTATAACAAGATCATTGGGACCGATTATATTCCCCTTCTTCTCTAAATACGCCCTAATAATCGCATACTGTCTTGCGGCGGCGGTATCAAATACCACTATTTCAAAGGCATCAAAAAATTTATTCCATAATTCACGGGTAATTCCCTTTGCGCCCTTTTCCGTGCTTACCAATATCTCCGCCATTACTATTGCGGGGATCTTTATTTTTTTTGGAGATATCGGCCTCAGCCTATTTTGCAGGGACGGATACGTTCCTTTTAGAAAATATATACAAATGTTTGCGTCCAGGTAATACATCAGAATTGCTCCAGAGGACAATCATCCTCAAATTTTCCCTGGACCGGCCTTTCAAATGGCGTATTTTTGAGGGAACCGAATAATTCAAAAAAACCCTCCGGATATTCGTCATGTATCGATTTTTTTATACGTTCTCCAACCCATTTAGAGACCGATATATTTTCCTGTTTTGCCCTTTTTTCGACATTCTGTAAAGTATCTTCATCAATATATAACGATATTTGGGGCATAATTATCCTCCATTTTTATACTCTATTATATATAAAGTATATATGCAAGTATATTTTTGTCCCTTAGCCGTAGACCCGCTTAAAATTGCCGTCAACCGCTTCTTCCAGTTCCGCCGGATCGGCGGCGGGACTGCCGGCTTCATGGCGGAGGGCGGCGGCGGCCCGGATAATCAGGGGGAGGTCCGCCCAATGGGAATAGGGTTCCCCCCGGCGGCCCTGGTAGGGGGCGTCGGTTTCGGTGAGGAGCCGTTCCGGGGGAAGGCGGGCGCAGGCGGCCATGGCGGCCTTGTGGTTGAGGAGGATGGCGTTCCCGAAGGAAAAATACGCGTTGATCCCCCGCTTGAGCAGGGATCCCCCTTCGCTTAAGGTTCCCGGGTAGGAGTGAAACACCACCGCCCTGAGCCGCCTGAGTTCCGCGGCATAGGCGAAGATCTTATGCATGGCCCGCCTTACGTGGAGCACCAGGGGGAGATCCTTTTCAAGGGCGGTTTCCAGGTGACGGCGGAAAAGCTCTTCCTGGACGGCTTCCGTGCCGCGGAAGGCTTCGTTGTAAAGATCAAAACCTGTTTCACCTACCGCAGTAATTCTGTTTTCCGCGGCCAGGGTTTCCAGGGCTTCAAGGGATGTCCTGATGAGGGCGGCAGTATCACTGCCGGTAGAACCAGCGCTGTTAGCGGAACCGGCGGCGGATGACGAGGCGGCAAGCTGGGGGTGTACGGCAAAACAGAGGGCCATGGGCGCAACGCCGTCCTGTTCCGCCTTTTTTGCAAGCCTTTCCTGGGCCTCAAACTCTTCGCGGTTCCAGGCGCTCGCGGCGCAGGGGACGCGAAACCGGCGGCGCTCTTCTTCGGCACCGGGGAAAAGTTCCAAAAGATCCTGCGGATGGACGTGGGCATCGCTTGCCATGCTATACTCCTCCCCAATCCCCCACAAAGAGAATCTCCGGCTCCAGGGTAAAGCCCGTCCGGTCCCGCACTTTTTCCGTCACTGCGGTAACCAGGGCGCGGATGCCGGCGGCGGACGCGTTCCCGGTATTGATGATAAAGTTTCCGTGCCAGGGGGCCACCGCCGCGCCCCCCACGGAAAAACCCCGCAGCCCCAGTTCGTCTATGATCTTCCCCGCGGGCTTCCCGAAGTCCCGGTTGTTCTTAAAAGCCGATCCTGCGGAGGGGGCGCGGTAATGCCCTCTCGATTCCCGATCAATGCGCAGTATTTCTGCTTCTTTTTTGATTTCTTCGGCTTCCCGTCTGAACACTCTGAATTTGGCGCCCAGTATCAGTACCTTCCGGCCTTGGAAGGGGCTCTTTTTGTAGGAAAAATCTTCATGGTTATAGGGGACAATCACCCGCTCAGCCTGTTCGTCCAGGATTTCAGTCTCTATTAACACATCGGAAACGGATCTTTCCATACACCGGGCGTTCATCCAGACCATGCCGCCTATGGTTCCGGGCATACCGGCGAGGAACTCAAGCCCTCCCCTCCCCCGCTCCGCCAGGGCGTTTATGAGTTCGTCCGCCGGGGTTCCCGCCCGCACCGTAACGCTGCCGGTGGAATCTCCCGGCCCTTTCGCCTCTCCGGTAAAATCCCAGCCGGTCCAGCTTCCTGTGTCGAGAACAATACCCCGGATTCCCCGGTCCGCAACAACCAGGTTCGCCCCGCCCCCCAAGACAAACACGGGCGTCCCCGCCTCACGGGCCGCTGCCAAAAGCGCCGGGGCGTATTCGGGAAAGCAGGCGGGGGCGGGACATACCCAGCAGTCCGCGGGGCCGCCCACCTTAAACGTGGTGTGGGATGCCATGGGCTCGTCAAAACGGAGTTCCCCGGAAAATCCGGTTTTTCGGGAGAGGTTTTCCATAAAGAGCCGAAGTTCGCCCATGTTGCGCCTGTTCATTTGATTAAGTATAGTTTTTCTTTGCCCCTGAGTATACGGGAGGGTAAAAAGTGTGGTATAATTCCACAAGGAAACAAATGGAAAACAAAATAGCAAAAATCCGGTCCAAAAACGCCTTTATTATTGACATGGACGGGGTAATCTACCATGGAAACCAGCTTCTCAAGGGAGCCGCGGAATTCGTCGAATGGCTTGACCGGAGCGGCAAGCTGTACCTCTTCCTTACCAATTCCAGCGAACGCTCCCACCTGGAACTTTCCCAAAAACTCGCACGCCTGGGGATCCCCGTGGACCCGGAGCACTTCTACACCAGCGCCCTGGCCACCGCCGCCTTCCTGGCAACCCAGCGCCCCGGCGGTTCCGCCTACGTGATCGGCGAAGGCGGGCTCATCCAGGCCCTCTACGAGGCGGGCTTCACCATGAACAACGTCAATCCCGATTATGTGGTGGTAGGCGAAGGCAGGGGCTATAATCTGGAGGCTCTGGAGCGGGCGGTAAAGATGGTCCTCGCCGGCGCCCGGCTTATCGGAACCAACCCGGACTTGACCGGCCCTATGGAGGGCGGTATTGTCCCCGCCTGCGGATCCCTGGTGGCGCCCATTGAGAGTTCCACCGAAACCAAGGCCTACTTCGTGGGCAAGCCCAACCCCCTCATGATGCGCCACGGCTTAAGGCGGCTCAACGCCCGGCGTGAAGATACGGTGATCATCGGCGACCGGATGGACACGGACATTGTGGCCGGGGTGGAATCGGAGATCGACACGGTCCTGGTCCTCTCGGGGGTCACTTCCCTTAAAGACATTCCCCGCTTCCCCTATGGGCCGACCCATATTCTGGAAGGGGTGTTTGAGATTCCGGAATGAAATTGATATAGATGTCCTGACTGTAAATAAAAAGTTTTTGGATATTCCGCAGGATATTTGAGGAGCTAGAGAATATGGAAAAATGGATTAAAAGCATATCAGGAGTTATCCCCCATACCAATAAAACAGTAGATATTGAGCTTGAGGGCAGAAATCTGATTATAACCGGGGCAAATGGATCAGGGAAGACATCATTATTGAGGGCAGTGTATGAAAAAGTTGATTTGCTTATAGTTGGTAAAAAAATTATTGACTTATTTAATTATAAAAGGCTAATTGGACAATTTCAGAAAGAAATAAAAAACATTGAAGATGGAATAATGACTAATATTCCCGATTATAAAAATTTTATATCTATTTATGAAGATAGAAAGGCAATAATCTGTTTTTTTGAGGAAAAACGACTTTCTGAAATAGCTGTGGCAACATTCGCAAAAGGTTTGTCTATAGAAGAAGAAGACGCAAAAAAACAGAATAAATATGGAAATTTGGGGAATAATCTTGAACAGCATCTTGTAAATTTAATGAATCGGCAATCTTTGGCTATCACCAAAGATAAGAACCAGGAATTAGCAAATAAGATTGAAACTTGGTTTTCCGAATTTGAGAATAATCTCAAGGTGCTTTTTGAGGATGATACGCTAAAACTTGAATTCGATTCAGATAGTTTTAAATTCTCTATCCGCCAAGACAGCAAACCTTCCTATACTTTCCAAACCCTTTCTGCGGGCTATCGGGCCATATTCGACATTTACGCCGAACTGATTATGAGAACCGAATATTTCAAAGTTCTGCCGAAAGATTTAACCGGCATCGTTTTTATTGACGAAATAGACTCGCACCTCCATGTCTCATTGCAGCGGTTAATTTTGCCCTTCTTTATCAATTCTTTCCCCAAAATCCAGTTTATTGTAACCACCCATTCGCCCTTTGTGCTTATGTCCACACCGGATACCGTTGTCTTTGACCTGGCCAAAAATGAGCCGATTACAGAAGATCTGTCATATTACACTTATTCATCGATAATGAAAGGCTTGTGGAATGTAAAACCCATATCGGTAAGCCTTGAACGTGAAATAATGGAAATTGCTCAAATAGTTAACTCTGACAGTAAAAATTATAAACGCCTTGCAGAATTGGTGAAGAAAATAAAAGGCCGGGAAGACGGCTTGGATAGCGAATCAAAAGTCTTCTTTCTTAGGGGTTTTGAAACATTAGAGGAGGCGGGGAAAGATGTTTAATGTTACACGCCCGCAGCCCGGCCCTGATTGTTCAAATGACTATCACCGAGAGGAAGTCATCCGGTCTTTGCAAAAAATGTTTTATGGGAAGTGTTATTTATGCGAGGATGAAGTCTCCGATCCGGTTGTGGAACATTTTATACCCCATGAAGGCGATAGAACGTTGGAATATAATTGGAATAACCTTTACTGTTCTTGCCATCGTTGCAATAATATAAAAGGAACGGCGAAAGATTTACTTGATTGCTGCGATGCATCTACGGATGTTTCAAAAGCTATAAAATGCCTATGCCCAAGTATACCCGAACACAATGTTATCATCGAAGCACAGAATACATCGCCGGAAACGCAAAACACGGCAGGGCTTCTAGACAGGTGCTATAATGCGAATAATACCGGTATTAGGGCTATTTCCAGAGAAGCCCTGCATGAAAAACTATTTGATCATTATCTTGATTTTATAAAATATCGCAGAAAAATAAAAGACAAGAATTCAACGTCAAAAGAAAAAGATGACGCAAAAGAACATCTTGAGAATATGATGGATGTTTCGTACCCTTTCTCAATTTTCTGGAAATGGCATGTTTTAGGCGATGCCTTTCTTTCAGGACAGCTTGCCGTGAATGGAATTATGCGCAATAATTATGAGGGAGGCTGCCCCTGAACGGACAGGGACAGCCTTCGTTTCCTTTTGGTTGCCTTACTTAACCAAATTGTTGCCTGCCGTTCGGCTTATGGCAGATTAATTTTTGTATAGTCGTCACTACCGCCAAGAAAGCTATGGGTAAAAATGTCACCGCTAATGGAAAAAGACCAATTATCGTTGGAACCATCGGTCCACCTTATGATCCCAGAATCGCCCACATTGCCTAGCAGTTCATACTCGGCCCGGACCCAGTTACCACCTATCCAGTTGATGGTATCCGACATAAAGCCAACGCAGGTATATACGGTACCATCGTTTTTAATAATGAGCAAAGTCGCCTTCGCTTCATCAGTGGTCATATGTCCCTGTGAATACCAAATATCGTAAACGCCGGTTCTTGTAGAACTTTCTATCCGGGTAAAGGCAAAATCAATAGAATTGCTCTGGTTATCAGTAAAATAACTGTCTTTTATAACCAGTTTATTGGCGACAATTTCATAGCTGTATGGTTTTGCGTTTCCATTATTTACTCCGGTAATAGCCAGGCGAAGTGTTGTATTGGCTGTATCGACTCTATTATCTTGTTTGGTTACTGAATATGCAACATAGCCTATATTACTGGTGAATATAAGTAATTCATCAATATCAGTCCCCGTACCTATTTTCCATGCTCCAATCAAGGGGCTGTTTTCTACAAACTTATTAATAGAACCAATGGTAATCGCGCCATCACCGGCGACCGTTATTGATATAGTAGCCTCGTGATTGGCAGCGTCCTTAACTGAAATAGTCGCCGTTCCTGCGCTTACCGATGTGATTTTTATCCTGCCGCCGGTAATTTCCGGAGTGGCGACGCCGGGAGCATTGGATGTGGCAGAGGTGCCCACTAACCCGAGGGTTACCATAGTATTTAAGGTACTATCATCGGTCTTGGCGGTAAATGAGGCGGCTGTCCCGGGGAATACCGCTGTTACCGTTCCGGCGCCGGCAGGATTAGTGGCCGTTGTTGACCCGGCTACCGTAAAGGCGTTTGCCTCCACGCCGTTGAACGTATAACCGGGTTTGGCCGTGAGCGTTATACTTGCGCTATAAACTTGGTTCGCCGCAAAAATTGTTATAACCGGCGGCAACCAGGTTATGGCGCCGGTGTATTGAAGGGTCTCGGTTACCGTTGTAACCGGAACCGCGCCGGTTACCGGCGCAGTCACGCCGCCTATCGCGGTCTGGTTAATAACCGTGTTACCGTTGTCGTCGCTCTCCTCTGTCGTGCCGCCGTCGTCGTCATTCTCCTCTTCACCGAAAAACGCGCATCCCGCAAGTATCAGACCGAATGCCAATACAAAGGTCAGTATCCCCGTTAAAAAAGCTCTCTTTCTCATACTAAAACCTCCTGAATATTTCTGAAGAGAATTCGTAAAACGGCGTTCGGATTGCTCAAAACACCATTCCGTAGAATCCCTTTTTCCCAAACCAGTCCCGGACAGCTTGGTCCGGACAAGCACTTCTCCTTCCGGATATCGCTTTGGGGCATGCTTTATTCCACGCCGGTAATATCAGAAGCAGCCCATGTCCCTATGGGGCAACCTTTGCCGGGGGTTTCCGGCTTACGGAGGCTTTGATTTTTGGGGGAAGGCCGTTTTCCCGGATTGCCGCATCCTCCGCCATGACTGCGGTTATAACGGTCGATAAAATGAGGTTTTGTGACTCAGGCCGCAGTCTGCGGTAACCTTCCAATAGTTCTTTTTCCTGATCATCCATTCCAAAACCTCCTGTCATGAACTATTCATATAGTATATTGAATATTTCATGATTAATCAAGCATAAAATGAAAATTTCACAAAATTCTATTGGCATTTTGAAAAATTCCGGTAAACTATGGGGGGTATGGAGATTTCAGGCAGGCTTGCTGAATTGCGCAGGCGGGAAAATATGAGTCAAACGGCCTTTGCCAAAAGGCTGAAGGTAAACCCCTCGCTTATATCAAAAATTGAAAGCGGCTCGGCGCGCCTTACCGAGCAAAGTATCGATCATATTTGCCTTGTTTTTGGCGTTAACGATGCATGGCTTCGCTGCGGCAAGGGGGAAATGTATGCAAAAAAGCCTGTAGAAGATGAAGAAAGACTTCTGTCTATGTTCCGCCTTTTATCCCGCGAAATGAGGGCATTGGTACTTAAAAAGATACAGGAACTTCTTGCCATTGACGAGGAAAAATGGGAGAAATAACCGCTGTGCTTCTTTGACTTGATTCCCCTGGTCATTCACGGTATCCTCTGAATCATGGAAACAATCCTGTCCCTCTGGGAATACCATTCAGATACTATACTGGAATTGGCAAGGGATATCATCGTTGCCCTGATCATCGCCGTGGCGGGCAGGATCCTGACCAAGGTCGCTATAAGGCTCATCAATAAAGCTTCTTCCAGCGGCGTCCGTATTGACGATACGGTTACCTCGCTTCTGCGCCTGATTGTCCGTTACGGGATCTTCATCATTGCTATCATCATGATCCTCAGCGCCTTTGGGATCAACACGGCGAGCCTCCTGGCTATCCTGGGCGCGGCGGGCGTGGCGGTGGGGCTCGCGTTAAAAGACACCCTGGGTAATATCGCCGCGGGGATCATCCTCCTCTTTTTGGGAAGCTACCGGAGGGGGGAGTATATCGAATTCGGGTCCTACAGCGGAACGGTAAAGGAGATCAGCCTTTTTACCACTACCCTGGAGACCCCCGACGGGCTCTATATTTCGGCCCCCAATTCCAGTATCTGGGGCACGCCCCTTAAAAACTACTCCCGTAACGGCAAGCGCCGTATGGATTTTGTGGTGGGCATAGCCTATTCCGATTCTATTGACACGGCCTTCCTTGTCATGCAGGATATTATTGTCCGGGAGATCCGTTTTTTGAAGGACCCCGCGCCCCAGGTCCTGGTCCAGTCCCTGGGGGACAATTCGGTAAATATCGCCCTCAGGGCCTGGGCGGCTACGGACGTTTACTGGGATATTTACTGGTATCAGATGAAGAACATCAAGCTGAAGATTGAAGAAGCGGGCCTCCACATACCCTTCCCCCAGCGGGATGTACATATCGTTTAATGAATTTACCTTGGAAAAAAAGCCGCTCCGCCATGATTGCCGCGGCGGCGGAAGACCGGCGTTTCAGTTTGTTCCTCTGCTGTTTCTCCACTGTTGTGACGGTGGTCTTCTCTTTCATATCCCCCCAGATTATCCGGTATACCATAGACTCGGTGATAGGAAACGCGCCCCTGGACGCTCCCGGTTTTGTCATCCGCCTGGCGGATGTACTGGGGGGAACCGCCCTGCTCCGGCAAAAGCTCTGGATCTGCGCCCTCCTCACCCTGGCAGCCGCCCTTTGTTCCGGCGTTTTCAATGCCCTAAGGCACTACACCGGCCTTGAAATCGGAGAAACTATCGCGTGGAGGCTGCGGAACTGTCTCTACGGCCATATCCAGAAGCTGCCCTATGACTGGCATGTAAGAACCCAGACCGGGGATCTTATCCAGCGCTGTACTTCGGATGTGGACAATATCCGTAACTTTGTACAGCACTACCTGAGCGAACTGTTGCGCACTCTTTGTGTTTTTACCCTCGCCCTGGTCATGATGTTTTCCATGGATGTTTTTATGTCCCTGGTGGCATTGAGCCTTATTCCCCTTATCATCATCTTCTCTATTATTTACTTTAACCGGGTAGCCCTGGAATTCGCCAAGGCCGATGCGGCGGAGGGGTTCATGCAGGCCGCGGCCCAGGAGAATTATACCGGGGTGCGGGTGGTCCGCGCCTTTGGGCGGGAATCCTACGAGATGGGCCGTTTCTCGGAGCGGACCAAAACCTACGCGGATATATGGACCCGTATCGGAAAGATGCTCGGCCTCTTTTGGGGGGCCGGGGATATGATGAGCGGTCTCCAGCTTGCCCTCGTCGTGGGGGCGGGAATCTACCGGAGCGTCCAGGGGGAACTTTCGCCGGGGACCTTCCTTGCCTTTTACACCTATTGCAACTGGATGATCTGGCCGGTGCGCCAATTGGGACGATTGCTCTCGGAACTCTCAAAAACCCTTGTTTCCGCAGGCCGGGTCCGGGAGATCCTTCAGGCGGAACCGGAGATCGATCCTCCCGGGGCCCTCAATCCGGAAATAAAGGGGGAACTGTGTTTTGAAAGCGTGAGCTTCGGTTACGAAGAGGGGGAGAAGGCGCCGGATAACACGTTAGTGTTGGGCAGTACCATGGTACTGCGGGATATTTCCTTTACGGTGAAACCCGGAAAAACCCTGGCGATCCTGGGGAGTACCGGATCGGGAAAATCAACCTTGGTGCACCTCATCTCAAGGCTCTACGACTTACGTGAGGGCAACGGGCTCATCACCCTTGACGGCATTGACATACGCCGGATCTCCCGGAGCTGTCTCCGGCGCAGCATAGGTCTTTGCCTGCAGGAACCCTTTCTTTTTTCCAAAAGCATCGCCCGGAATATTGCCCCGGGCAAAACCTCAATACCGCTGGAAGAGATCCGAGGCGCCGCGGAGACAGCCCGGGTAGATGAGACCATTATGGGATTTGCCGAAGGGTACGATACGGTAATCGGCGAACGGGGGGTAACCCTTTCGGGGGGGCAAAAGCAGCGGGTCGCCATCGCCCGTATGCTGGCCGCAAACCCGCCGGTAATGATATTTGACGACAGCCTTTCCGCGGTAGATACCGAGACCGACGTTAAGATACGGGCGGGACTCCGGAAAAGGGTTAAGGACGCTGCGGTGATCATCATTTCCCACCGCATATCAAGCCTCATGCAGGCCGACAAAATTCTGGTGCTGAAGGACGGAACCGTTGAGGAGATTGGTTCCCATGCGGAGCTTATGGCAAGGAACGGCAGCTACCGCCGCATCTTTGATCTCCAGCGGGGCAACGATGACCGCAGTAATACTACTATAGAAGGTTAACGTTCATGGCTGATTACGAAGAGCTTGACTATAACTATAAAAAGCCCATGTCCCCCGCTATCTGGAAAAAAATGCTTCCGTTCATCAGAGCCGAGAGGAAGTACCTTTCCCGCTGCACCGCGCTCATGCTCTTAGTCGCCGGAATAGACGTGATAGTTCCCCTGCTCCTGGGCTATGCCATCAAACACTATATAGAACCGGGAACCGCGGCAGGGGCGTGGAAGATCCTCATCCTCGCCGTCATTCTTCCCGCGGTGCAGGGAATCTGCGTGCAGTTTTTTGTTGCCATGGGAGTTAACGTCGAGGTGGAGATCAGCCGTTCCCTGCGGAACGCAATCTTCTTCCAGCTTCAAAAATTAAGCCTCTCCTACTACAACAAGACCCCGGTGGGTTATATGATGGCCCGCACCAATTCCGATACCAGCCGTATCGGCGAACTTATCGCCTGGGGGCTTATCGACTTTTCATGGTCCGCCTTTTACTGCGTTGGGGTTGTGATCTCCATGTTCATGGTTCACTGGCAGCTCGCCCTCATCGTTTCCGCCACCATTCCTCCCCTGGCTATCCTAACCTGGTTTTTCCAGCGGAAGATCCTCTCGGTTAACCGGATAGTGCGTAAGCTCAACTCAAAGATGACGGGCGCCATGAACGAAGGGATCACCGGCGCACGGACCGTAAAAGTGCTGGTAAATGAGGAACAGAGCCTGGCTGAGTATACGGGCATTACCGGTAACTACCGCCGCCATGCAAATCACCTGGCGCGCCTAAGGGCTGTCTTCATCCCCCTGGTGCTCTTCATCGGTTCCCTTGCCACCGCGGTGGTTCTCTCCTACGGCGGCTACGAAATTGTATTCCTGGGAGCGGAACTCTCGGTTCTGGCGATCTTCCTCCAGTATGCCGGGGGATTTTTTGATCCCATCCAGAACATTGCCAACATCCTCACCGAATTTGTTTCCACCCAGGCCAATGTGGAACGGGTAAACGATCTTCTGGAACAGATCCCCGGAATTACCGACCGGAAGGATGTAATCGAAAAATACGGAGACGCCTTTTCTCCCAAAAAAGAAAATTGGGAACCTATTTCAGGTGATGTGGAATTTCGGGATGTCACCTTCCGCTACCCCGACGGCAGTGAAAATGTGCTGGAACATTTTAACCTCCACGTTTCCGCCGGCACCTATGTCGCCATTGTGGGCGAAACCGGGGCCGGCAAGTCCACCCTGGTTAACCTGGTCTGCCGTTTCTTCGAGCCCAGTTCGGGAAACATACTGGTGGACGGCAGGGACTACCGGGAGCGGAGCCAGCTCTGGCTCCACGGCGCCCTGGGCTATGTCCTGCAGAGTCCCCACCTCTTTACCGGAACGATACGGGAGAATATCCGTTACGGCCGCCTTGAGGCCTCCGACGAGGAGGTGGAGACCGCCGCCCGGATAGTCCATGCCGACAAGGTCATCGCCAAACTGGAAAAGGGCCTTGATACCGAAGCCGGCGAGGGCGGCGACCGTCTTTCCACCGGGGAGAAACAGCTCATCTCCTTTGCCAGGGCGGTGCTTGCGGACCCCCGGATCTTCATCCTGGACGAGGCCACCAGTTCCGTTGACTCGGAAATGGAAATGCTGCTCCAGGAGGCCATCACCCATCTCCTTAAAGACCGTACCAGTTTTGTCATAGCCCACCGGCTTTCAACGATACGGGGCGCGGATATTATCCTTGTTGTGGACGACGGGAAAATAATCGAGCGGGGCGCCCACCGGGAGCTCATGGACAGGGGGGGGCACTACCACGAACTCTACACCCGCCAATTCGAAGAAGAGACGGAAGAGCGGGTGTTAAGAAGCGGCCATTAGGGCAACGCCGATTAACTTGACGCTAATCAGCGTTGCCCTATGCATTTGCTCATTTCATTGCGCAAATGCCACATTAAAGTAGCACTGATTTATGCTCGATTGCATCCGAAACGAAGTTTCGGCAATCAGTGCTTCCTTAGGGATTAAAGGCTTATCACGATAACCGCCGGAAGCTCCGGGCATCATTTTTAGCGGATTTTGCTTGCATTTTTTTTCGCCCCTGGTATAATGATCTTAACAGCCCTTTAATGCTGTTTGTGGCATTCAGCTTAGCTGTCTGACCACGTGCGGACCGGAGAGCCGGTCTGCCGCCTCCCCGTTAGGGGAGGCTTTTTTATAGGGGGAACGTCTAAAAACTTCAGTTTTTAAAGATGCCCTCTATTCTGAGGTTAGTATGACCGTACAAAGATCAGGTAATTTTTTTGGCAGGATTTTAGCCTTATCCGTCCTCGTTCTTTTCTGCGCCTGCGCCGCTACGGCCAGGGGCGGCAAAGGTTCGTCTTCAGGGCTGGAATCAAATGTATTTGACCGTTCCGTTTCGCCGGGGGCCGATTTTTACGGCTATGTGAATAACAACTGGCTGGAAACCAATCCCCTTCCGGCCGACAAAACACGGATAACCACATTTTCTGTCTTGCAGGACGAGAACAACCGGCGCCTCAAGGCAATTCTGGAGGGAATTGACCGCAAAACCGCGTCTCCCGGCTCCGACGAGGCGAAACTGGCCCTGCTTTACGACATGTACCTGGATAGCGAAAAACGGAACCGTGACGGTATGCTGCCCGTGACGGAGCCGTTGAAAAACATCACGGAGTTACGCGAAAAAGCCCAGCTTGCCGGAGCGGCGGCGGATCTGCGGAAACAAGGGGTAGAGGTATTTTTTAGTTCCGGTATTGATGTCGATCAAAGAGACAGTACCCGTTATATTTTTACGTTCTGGCAAAGCGGGATAAGCATGTACGAAGGCTTTTATCTTGGCTCCGATGAGCGGAGCGCCTATTTACGGGATGAACTTGAAAAACACATGGGAAATATCTTTACCCTGGCCGGATTTTCCGCCGCCGAAGCGCAAAGAAAGGCCCATGCTGTTTTTACCATAGAAAAACAACTGGCGGCGGTGTTTTATGACAACGTCAAACTGCGGGACCCCCAGGCCAGCTATAACAAGATGCGTGTGGCGGAGCTTTCCGCCCTCTGTCCGGCCATTGATTGGCAGGCGTTCCTTGATATTTTTGGCGTTTCCGGCCCGGAAGAAGTGATGGTGGGCCAGCCGGAATTTCTGGCGGAACTTAACCGGATCATTACCGCGGAGCCCCTGGAAAACCTTAAAGCCTATATGCAATGGCGCCTTCTTAGTACCGCCGCGCCCTTTTTAAGCGATGATTTTTACCGGGAAGATTTTCGTTTCTACGGGACGATCCTGCAAGGGCAGCAGGAAAGCGAGGATCCCTGGCAGCGCGCCCTTGGGGTCATCCGGTCCTTTATGGGAGAGGCCCTCTCCCGTTTATTCGTGGAAAAATATTTCTCCCCGGAGGCAAAGGAGCGGGTCACCGTGATGGTTGAGAATATCCGGGATGCCTTTAGTGAACGCATTGCCCGTCTTGAATGGATGGGCGGCGGGACCAAAGAGCGGGCCCAGGAAAAACTCCGGAATACGAAGCTTAAAATCGGTTATCCCGAAAAATGGGAGGACTACACCGCCCTGGAATTACAGGACGACAGCCTCTTTGCGAATATCCGCCGGGGTGTGTCCTTTAGTATTGCCCGGCGCATAGAGGATATGAAAAAACCGGTTGACCGTTCCGAATGGAGCGCGCTTCCTGTAACGGTTAATGCCTATTACGAATGGTCGAATAATGATATAATCTTTCCCGCCGCCATCCTGCAGCCGCCGTTTTTTGACATGGCCGCCGATGACGCGTACAACTACGGCGCCATCGGGGTCGTGATAGGGCATGAGCTGAGTCACGGTTTTGATGACGAAGGCCGGCAGTTTGACAAGGACGGAAATTTGCGGGACTGGTGGGAAGCCGAAGACGCGGAACGCTTTAACACCCGCGCCCAGGTATTAGTTGATTTCTTCAACGCCGTAGAACTTGCGCCGGACCTGTACGCCAATGGGGCGCTTACCCTGGGGGAGAACATCGGGGATAACGGGGGCCTCCACACGGCCTTTGCGGCTTTTCAGAAGACCCGGCAAAAGCCCCCCCTTGCGGCAAAGAACGGCCTTAGCAAGGGCCTCAGCCCAGAACAGCGCTTCTTTATCGCCTATACGATCCTCTGGCAGGACAAGATGAACGACGAAGCCCTGGTGAACTTCACCTTGACCAATGAACATGCCATAGGCAGGTGGCGGGTCAACGCGGCCCTGCCCCACATTGATGAATGGTATACGGCCTTTGGTATACAAAGCGGCGATCCTCTCTACGTGGCGCCGGAAAAACGCGCTTCGATATGGTAGCTATCGGGCCTTGGGGACCCCTCACCGATATTTGCTTCGGTTTCGCGGTGTTCTATTACCGCGCTGCGCTGTGGCGCCGTTGATTCTCTCCTTGCTTTTCCGGTACACTGAACCATGGCGCTGACCATTTTCAATACCCTGGGGCGCAGGCCTGAGCCTTTTGAGCCCATAACTCCCGGTAAGGCCGGCTTTTACGGCTGCGGGCCCACGGTGTACAACTACGCCCATATCGGGAACCTCAGGGCCTACGTGTTCCACGACCTTCTCACGAGGACCTTGAGGCGGCAGGGATTTGAAGTGACCCATGTGATGAACATTACCGATGTGGGGCATTTAAGCGGCGACAACGACGAAGGCGACGACAAAATGGTAAAAAGCGCCGCCGAACGGGGGAAGAGCGTTCTTGAGGTGGCCGAGTTCTACACCCGGGCCTTTTTTAAAGATACCGAAAGGCTCAACATTAACCGGCCCTCGGTGGTGTGCAAGGCGACGGAACACATCGGCGAAATGATAGACCTTATCAGGCGGATCGAGGCGGCCGGCTTCACCTACTCCGCCGGGGGCAACCTCTACTTCGATATAGGCAAATTCCCCCATTATGGGGACCTGGCCCTGCTCCGTCCGGACGGGCTCAAGGCAGGGGCGCGGATCGGGGCTGATGAAAACAAGCGGAACCCCCAGGACTTTGCGCTCTGGTTTACCAGGAGCAAATTTGAACATCAGGCTTTGGTGTGGGACAGCCCCTGGGGGAGGGGGTATCCGGGCTGGCATATTGAGTGCTCCGCCATGAGCATCAAGTACCTGGGGGAGCAGTTCGATATTCACGCCGGAGGCATCGACCACATTCCCATTCACCATACCAACGAAATTGCCCAAAGCGAGTCCGCCACGGGGAAGCGTCCCTGGGTGCGGTACTGGGTACATAACGAATTTTTAGTCCTGGACAAGGGGAAAATGTCCAAGTCTTCCGGAGGGTTTCTCACCTTGCAAAGCCTCGTGGATTCAGGCTACGATCCCCTGGATTACCGGTATTTTCTCCTGGGGGGCCATTACCGCAGCCAGTTGCAGTTTTCCTACAAAGCCCTGGACGGGGCGCGGAACGGACGGAAGTCCCTGGGGGACCGGATCCGTTTTCTCTCGGAAAAAGCCGGCGGCGGGGTAACGCCGGGGACCGCGTTACCCTCCAGCGTAACCAATGGAAAGGCCCGTGGTTATATAGACGCCTTTGATAAAGCTCTGGGGGATGATTTTTCAAGTCCCCGGGCGCTGGCGGAGCTCTGGGGCCTCCTTCGGGATACGGAAATTGCCCCGGCGGATGCCCTGGCGGCGGCCTTTGATATGGACCGGGCGCTGGGGCTCAGTTTGGCGGAGGCCGCCGTACGGGACGCGGATGGGGCGGATCAGGGGCTTGCAAAGGAGATTGAGGCCTTAATCGCGGAACGGACATCGGCAAAAAAGGCAAAGGATTTTGCCAAAGCCGATGGAATCCGGAATTCTCTTAAAGATAAGGGTATACTTTTGGAGGATGGTCCTGGGGGAACTATTTGGCGCCGCCTGTAAGTTTGTAACGATTGAGGGAAAAGCTTGTTTTCAATAGAGAATGAAAAGGAAACCCAGGCGGAGTTCCGTAAACTGTATGAGACGGTATTTCCGATACTTTTTCGGGTAGCGTACCGGATCACTTCCAGCGAAGAAGCGGCGGAAGATCTTTGCCAGGAGGCTTTTTTCCGGCTCTATGAAAAGCAGATGGTTTTTCCCCATCCCGATGAGGCCAAGTACTGGCTTATCCGGGTAGTGAAAAACGCCGCGCTCAATTACGCGAAGCGTAAAGACAGGGAACGGAAGGCCTACCGGCGGGCTTTTCGGGAAATTGTACAGAACCAGGAAACGGGCGAACATATCCTGCTTAAACAGGAGGCCCAAGACGAAATACGGCAAGCCCTGGAACAGTTGCCGGAGAACCTGCGTATGGTGTTGATTTTAAAAGAATACGGCGAATTAAACTATAAAGAAATTGGCCGCGCCCTTGGTATCAGTGAGGGCAACGTAAAGGTACGTGTATTCAGAGCCCGGGAACGTTTAGCCGCGCTCTTAGAGGCCAAGACAGCCGATTCCGGCAAGGATGGTACCCATGTGTCCTGATCGTCAAATTCTTTCGGTATATCTTGACAATGAACTCCCCTCACCCTGGAAGGAAGCCCTGGAAGCCCATCTGGCCCAATGCCCCCAATGCCGGGAAAAACTGGCATCCTACCGGCGAATTTCGGCCTTTATGACGGGGAACATGGATGTTTCCGCCGCCCGGGAGCAGGTCCGGCAAAAAATCGAAAACTTCATGGGCCCCTTCGGCCCCCTTGTTGAGCGGGATGGATTCAGGCGCCGCCTTCCCCGGGGCGGCGTCATAGAGGGAAGCTTTAACCCGCTGCGGCGGCCTTCCCCATACGGCCGGTTCTGGCGGCGGCAGGTGGCAATACCCCTCCCCGGGGTAATCGCGGCGGCGGCCCTGCTGGTCCTAACCTTTAGCCTGGCGGTGGCAAATTTTGCCGGAAGAACGGTTACGACCGAAGATACGGCCATAGCCGCGGGGATGAGCCTTGATGTCCAGGGCATCATACCGGTTTCGGATATGAACAGCGTCCTTCAGTACCTGGGGGATGATAATTCGGCGGATTTCATGATTATCAGACTTCCGGATATCCAGAGTTTTTCCAGCGCCGGCCAGCCTACGATAATTAAAGCCTCAGATTATTCAAGGAGAAATCCGAACTGATGACCCCTTCCACGCCTGTTTATGGGAATATTCGCTTTCGGGCCCTGCAGGTAAGCGCTTTCCTGTTGCTCCTGATCTCCAATGCCACGGTCAACGCCCAGGACCGTTCTCTTGAGGATCTGCTCCCGGCCCTGCAAGACCGGGCGGTTGTGATGGACATTGTGGCCCGGGTATTGGAACCAAATAAACAAGTGGTGTGGAATCAGACAAATACCCGGGTTACCATCCCCGGAAGACCGGTGGGACTCAAGCTTTTGGGAACCAACGTGGTGGTGGCGGTACAGTTTACCCCCTATAAATGGCGGGACGGCCGCAATGTGCTGGTCGCCCAGGGCCAGATCTGGGTGGATGAGCCCAATAAGGGGATCAGTTATCGCACTACCATGGAAACCATACCCCTGGAATACGGAGAGCCGGTCTACTTCTTCCCCTTTGGTGAAACAATTTTTTCGGAGGAAACCGGGGAAGACAAACGCCCCGCCTACATCGAAATACAGGTGGTTCTCCGCCCCTATAATCCGGAAAAGCATGGCCCTGAAGGCCAGGCCGAAGTTCTGCCGGTCCAGGGCGTATCCCAGCCGAAAAGCGTCATCGGGTCCCAGGGAACAGAAACGCCTAAATGAGACCGAAGGGGTACTTTTTCTTCCTCATTTTTATGGTTATATGCCTTTTCCCGGGATGCAGGGAGAAAGACCCGCAAATTGATGCAATATACCCCCGAATTGGAAAAATGGGAGAAGTTCTGACCATACGGGGAGCGTATTTCGGCGAAAATCAGGAAGAATCATACGTAACCGTGGCCGGTTTTGCCCCCACCACGACAGCCTATATCACCTGGAGGGACGATCTCATCTCCCTCACCATTCCGGAATTCGCTGAAGCCGGACTGGTATACGTTCACCGGGGTAACAAAAAGAGTAACGCCGCCCTGTTTTCCAACGAAGAAACCATTCCAAAGCCAATTTTCGGCGCCGATGCGGAAACCGGCCCCCGGATTATTTCGATTAACCCCAAATCCGCCCCTATCGGAGGGATAGTAACCATCACGGGAAACAACTTCGGCATCTCCCGGGAAGGCAGCTCGGTCTGGTTTACCTGGGGGGTTGAAGCCTCCTCTTCAGCGCCGGCGGAACTGATCGGGCCTGCTTCGGTGGAAGTTTTAGAAAACGATTTCGGCTACGAGGTCTGGGGTGAACGGGAAATACGGGTACGGGTACCCGACGGCGCCATGAGCGGAAATTTGGAGATCCGGACTGCCCGGGGGAACAGCAGGCCCAACTATTTTGAAGTTTCCGAAAAACCGGGAATAAAAACCTTCCGGAATAAGCTGAGTTATGCTATTTCCTATTCTGTGGACATACAGGTCCAGGAAGCGTCGTCGGCAAACACCCTCTACCTTTGGCTGCCCCAGCCGGTCAATTCCGCTTCCCAGCGCCTGGGAGAACCCCTTTCCAGAAGGGAAGACCCTTTTATTGAAAACTACCGGGGCCTCTCCCTCTACAAGCTGAAGGACTTGGAAACAAACAAAAGAAAAGAAATTGCCGTATCCTATCCGGTAGAAGTCTATACGGTGGAAACCAGCGTCAGATCCCGGGAGATCAGGCAAAACCGCCCCGCCTCCCTGTACGCCGCGTATACCGCCCCTTCTCCCCTGATACCCGGGGATGATCCCCGGATCAAACGGCAGGCGTCAAGTATTGCAGGAAGGGAACAGAACCCCTACCTCAAGGCTCAGCTTATTTACCGGTGGCTTATAAGCGAAGGGGGGATAAAACCGGGCCCCCTAACCGGAGACGCCCTGGACGCCTTGGCGAATAAACAGGCGGATCCCTACCAGGCGGCGCTCCTCTTCTGCGCCCTTGCCCGTGCGGAGGGTATTCCCGCTATTCCCGCGGCAGGGATCCTGGTGGACCAAAACAGCGCCGCTGTCCGGCATTACTGGGCGGAATTTTGGATCGACGGTTTTGGGTGGATACCGGTGGACCCGGCCCTGGGGGCGGGGGCCTGTCCCGCGAAATTCAACCTGGCCCAGGAAAACGGGGAATACTACTTCGGCAACCTGGATAACCAGCGGGTCACCTTTTCCAGGGGAGAAGTACATCTGACCCAAATGGAAAGCCAGGGCAGAACCTCGGGCAGGGAACGGTACTATGCCATCCAAAACCTCTGGGAAGAAGCGGTGGGGGGTCTGGAATCCTATTCATCACTGTGGAATGATATTGTAATAAACGGCATCTACCAGGAATAAAGGAGGGATGAAAATGGTAACGGTGATTTCTTTAGGCGGTTCAATTGTGGCCCCCGACGGGGTAGACGTTGAATTCTTAAAACAGTTTGTCGGTCTGATAGAAGAATTACTTGAAGGGGATCCTGAAAAACAGTTTATCCTGGTTTCAGGCGGAGGCGGCCCGGCCCGGGCCTGGCAGAACGCGTACCGGGAGGTGATTGCCAACAGGACCGCGGTAGTGAACAACGAAGCCGACTGGATTGGGGTCATGGCCACCCGCCTCAACGCCCAGCTGGTGAAGGCCATATTCGGCGAATACTGCAAGGATCCGGTGGTGACCGACCCCACCCGGGCTAACACCATGACCGGGCGGATCCTGGTAGCCGCGGGATGGAAGCCGGGCTTTTCCTCGGACTACGACGCAACTTTACTGGCGGAGCAATTCGGGGCGAAACTGGTGATCAACCTCTCAAACATCGAAAAGGTTTACACCGGCGATCCCAAGAAAGACCCGGCGGCCAAACCCATAGACGCCATTTCCTGGGCTGATTTTCGGGCCATGGTGGGAGAAGAATGGGTTCCGGGCAAAAACGTGCCCTTTGATCCGGTGGCGAGCCGTCATGCCTCGGAGACGGGCCTTACGGTGATCTGCGCGGCGGGGAAAAACCTGCGGAACCTGAAAAACCTGCTCCAGGGCGCGCCCTTCACCGGTACGACCATCGGGTAACGCTCAATTGGTCCTTAAAACGTTCCGTTCTTGCCCAAAAGAGGTGTTTTCAGGTAGTATTTAAGAAGCAATGAAACGAGCAAATATAAGGAGTGGAAAATGGAAATATCGGCCTTGCAGAAAGCCCGTTATACCTATCAGCCCAAGCTTCCCGCCAGTTTATCCCAAAAGACAAGTGAAATTGCGGTTCAATTTGGTTCTCCCACCGAATCCGTGGCGGATACGGGGGCCCTTAAAGGGCTCTTTAAAAATACCTACGCCCAGCCTATCGCCACCTTTGTTAAAGGGACCAACGATAAGCTCGGCCGCCCGCTCAAGGCGGGGGTCATCCTTTCGGGGGGACAGGCGCCCGGGGGACACAACGTCATTGCCGGACTCTACGACGGCCTCAAAAAGGGTAATACCGGGTCGGCGCTTTACGGCTTTTTAGGCGGTCCCAGCGGGCTTATTGAAAACAAGACCATGATCTTTACCGATGAATGTATCGACCGGTACCGGAACACCGGGGGCTTCGATATTATCGGTTCCGGGCGTACCAAGATCGAAACCCCGGAACAGTTTGCCGCATCCCTGGAAACCGCCAAAAAACTCGCCCTGGACGCGGTGGTGATCATAGGGGGGGATGACTCCAACACCAACGCCGCGCTCCTGGCGGAATACTTCCTGGAACAGAAGGCGGGGATTCAGGTTATCGGGTGCCCCAAGACCATCGACGGGGATCTTAAAAACGAGTACATTGAAGCTTCCTTCGGTTTTGACACGGCCTGTAAAACCTACAGCGAGCTTATCGGAAACATCGAACGGGACTGCAACAGCGCTAAAAAGTACTGGCATTTTATCAAACTTATGGGAAGGGCCGCGAGCCATATCGCCCTGGAATGCGCCCTGCAAACCCAGCCCAACATCTGCCTTATTTCCGAGGAAGTGGAGGCAAAGAAACACTCCCTGTCCGACATCGTTAACCAGATCTGTGATTCTATCTGCAAACGCGCTGCCAAGGGGAATAATTTCGGCGTGGTTCTAATCCCCGAAGGGCTTGTGGAATTCATTCCGGAAATGAAACAGCTTATCGCGGAACTGAACGATATTATGGCCAGGGATGAAAAAGAATTTAACGCCATGGAAACAGGTTCCTTCCAGGACATCAGCGTCTGGCTTGCCCGGAAATTGTCGGGCCCCTCAGAATCGGTGTTCTTAAGCCTGCCTGAGGAAATCGCCCGGGAGCTCCTCATGGACCGGGACCCCCACGGAAACGTGCAGGTGTCCCTTATCGAGACGGAAAAACTGCTCATCAGCATGGTAAAGCGCCGTCTTGCGGCGCTTAAAAAAGAAGGCATCTACAAGGGGAAATTCGGCCACCAGGGGCACTTCTTCGGCTATGAAGGCCGCTGCGCCTTCCCCTCAAACTTTGACGCCGACTACTGCTACAGTCTGGGATTCAGCGCCTTTGTGCTCATCGCGTCGGGGCTTTCAGGCTACCTTTCCAGCGTACGAAACCTCATTGCCCCGGCAGGGGAATGGATTGCGGGGGGCGTGCCCTTAACCATGATGATGAACATGGAACACCGCCACGGCGCCCCAAAACCGGTGATCCGCAAAGCCCTGGTGGAACTGGAGGGCGCGCCCTTCAAGACCTTTGAAAAAACGCGGGACAGGTGGGCCGAAGAAACCTGTTACCTTTTCCCCGGGGCCATCCAGTACTTCGGGCCTTCCGAAGTCTGCGACCAGACCACCAAAACCCTGGCTTTGGAACACAAAAAGTAATCAAAAAGACTGAAATCTAAGGTTGCTGTTCCAAAATCTGACATTTTGGAACTGCCTCGACTATACTGAATATATGAGAAAGTACCTGTTTTTATCACTTGCGGTTCTTCTGGCCGGGGGCGCCGGCCTTTCCGCCCAGGCTGTACGGGAGGCCCGGGGCGGCGCCGGACCGGCTCAGGCCGCAGCGGGGGCTGAAAAGCTTCCCCTGAAAAAACTTGCCCTCTATTCCTCCGGGGTGGGGTTCTTTGAACGCCGGGGGACCTTGCCGGATAACGGGGGGAGCGCGGAAACGGTCCTCTCTTTCCCGGTAAGCGCCGTAAACGATGTGCTGAAATCCCTGGTTATTACCGGGGGCGGCAGTGCTCCTGTCACGGTGAGCTATTCCTCCTTTTTCGCTCCAGGAAATTTCAGGATAGATCTGGGGAATAATCCGGATATCGCGGAAATTCTGCGCCGTTTCCAGGGTGAGGAAATTGAAATCAACGCGCCTAATCCTCTTCGGGGGAGGATCCTGGCAGTGGAATACCGGGATACCCCTTCTTTCACCGAAGGAACCCCCCTTTCCCGGGACGTTTACCTTTCCCTCTTTTCCCCGTCGGGCATTAACGTCATTAACCTTAAGGACATATCCTCTTTTAATTTTGTGAAAGAGGAAACAAGGGCCGATCTAAGCGGGGCCCTGGATCGTATCGCCGGTTCCCGTAACGATGAAAGCAGGGATCTCCGCGTTACCCTCCCCGGCGCCGGCGGTTCGGAAATTACCATAAGCTACGTCATCCCTTCGCCGGTATGGAAAGTTTCTTACCGTTTGGATCTCTCGGGAACAGAACCCCTGTTCCAGGGATGGGCCATGATTGATAACGACAGCGGTACTGACTGGGACAATATTGAACTATCCCTGGTTTCGGGGAGGCCCGTATCGTTCATACAGAATCTCTACCCGCCCTACCATGTCGGCCGTCCCGTCCTGCCCCTGGCAATCGCCGGCGCGGCGGCGGGGAGGACCTACGATTCCGCCCTGAGTTTCGGCTCGGGAAGCGGCGCTGAGGAAGAGCGGGAAGCGGCCCTTTCCACGCCGCGCAACAGGGTTTTAATGGAAAGCGTGACGGCCGGCGACAGCGAAGAAGCCGCCTATGCAAGAGAAATTCCCGTGCCTGCGGCCAAGCGGGCGGTGACAGCGGGGGGGACCGCCGCAACGGGAAGCGGACTGGCGGATCAGTTTGAGTTTACCCTGAAACAGCCGGTAACCATTAAAGCCGGAAAGAGCAGTATGCTTCCCCTGGTGGAGGCTACGGTTACCGCGGCAAAGACCCTGGTTTTTTCAGGCGCCGATGCCGCACAGGCCCAGGCAAGAGGCGGCGGGGCAGTTCATCCGGGGATCAGCGCGGAGATCACCAACACCACCGGGATGAGGCTCCCCCCGGGGCCCATTACGGTTTATGACGGAGGCTCCTATGCGGGAGACGCCCTGATTGAATTTTTCCCGGAAAAGGAAAAACGGATCGTTTCCTATGGGGACGATCTCTCCGTTTCCGGAACGACGCGCAATTCCGGGGAACGGCGCATAACGGCGGTGACCGTAAGCAGGGGTATCATGACGGTAAAGCGCAGCCAGAGTTACGAGACCCTGTATTTACTGCGGAACGCCTCGGAAGAAAGCAAGGCCCTCATCATTGAACACCCCGTTACGGCCGGAACTACCCTGGCGGAACCTGTTTCTTTCAGCGAACGCACCGATACTGTTTACCGTTTTAAACAAACGTTAAAATCCGGTGAAGAGCTGAGTTTTACGGTAAGGGAAGAACGGCCGGTGCTGGAGCAGGTGGCGCTTGCCCGGACCCAGCTTGATTCCTGGCTGGGCTATTCCTCGGGAGAGGAGATCCCCGCCAATGTGCGGGAGGCCCTGCGGAAAGGGGCGGAACTCAAGCGCGGGGCGGACGAAGCCAAGGCGGCCCTGGCGGAAATAGAAAGGGGGCTTAAGCGGCTTGAAGGGGACGAGGAGCGGATACGAAAAAACCTGGAAGCCGCAGGCAGGGAGACCCCCCAGGGCCGGGACTACCTCCTCCGCCTCGTTTCCCTGGATAATGAAATTGATGCCCTTGGCGCCCGGAGGGAAGAGGCCGGCAAGACCGCCCTCGCCTTACAGAAAGAGTACGAAAACTACCTTGATTCCATGAGTTTTTAACCGTTATAGCCCTTTGCCTTGAGGGCCAGGGCTATTTCGTTCGTTCTCTTAAAGAGGGCGAAGAAAAAGGGCTTAAAAATATATTTAACGTTTCCCGCCGACATTTTCATACCCTTGGCCTTTAAGCCGTAGATTATCTCCTTCAGTTCCCGCTGGAGCACGGGGATAAAGGCGATACAGATACACACCATAAGGCCTATATCCTCAGGATTGATCTTAAATACCTTTAAGGGAATAAACAGCAGTTCTACCGAACGGGCAAGTTCCATGGAGGATTCCAGTCGCCTGAAAATAAAAGTAATGTTGCACACCAAAACCAGCCGGAAAGCCACGAGGAGAGCTTCCCGTACTTCACCCAGGAAGAGGTTGATGAAGGCGGCAAAAAAAATGAAAGGCAGCATTCCCGCAAGTTCCCGGAGAGCGCCGGTTATTTTAAGGCGAAAAAAGATCATAAGGAAAATGTTGGCAAAGGTGAAAAAAGCAAGGATGAAATAATTTTCGATGAAAAACACAGAAATGGTGTAAACGATAAGGAGCAGCAGCTTAATAAACCCCGGGATCGCCCCCCTTGTTTCGCCTTTCATTCCGGTCTCCCGGGGCGCGAAAACGCACGCCCTATCTCGTCAACCAGTTCGTCAATGGTATAATCCTTCACCCTGATATCAAGTCCCCGGCTTTTCAGGCGGCAGGCGACATCCAGGACAAAGGGCGTTTCAAGGGCCAGGGATTTAAGCTTATCCACATTATCCAGAAGCTCTTCCCGCTTAAATTCACATTCTATCTTGCCCCGGTTAAGTATCACGATCCGATCCGCGGAAAGCACTTCATCTATCACATTGGTAACATAGAGAATAGTCAGCCCCTGTTTATGAAGATCCACAATGATGCGGTGAATGTCTTTCTTACCCTGGGGGTCCAGCATGGCCGTGGGCTCGTCGAAAATGATGTACCCCGGCTTCATCGCCAAAACACCGGCGATGGCGACCCGCTGCTTCTGCCCCATGGAAAGTTCAAAGGCGTCCTCAAAGTATTCGATCTTGAGGGTTTGGGTGATCTCCGTAATACGTTCCTGTATCTCTTTTCCATCGAGCCCGAGGTTTTTCAGGCCAAAGGCAATATCATCCCTCACCTTTTCAAACACAATTTGGTTTTCCGGATTCTGAAACACAACGCCCAGGTTCTTCCGCAGTTCCAATGTTTTTGACCCGTCCCGGGTATTGATGCCGTTTACCAGCACCGAGCCCTTCGTGGGCATATCCATCCCCGAAAGGACCCTGGCCAGGGTTGATTTTCCCGAACCGTTATGGCCCACAATTGCGACAAATTCTCCCTCTGCTACCCTAAGGTTAATATCCTCCAGGGCGCGGAGACCGGAGCGGTATGTGTACTCAACCGATTGACAGATAATCACTATTTTTCCCCGGCAGAAACACTCTCCGCATCGTAGAGATACTTGTTTACAGGTCTGGCAAGAAACACCTTGAGCAGAAACATGGTCCCGGTCTCAACAGGGAACCTGATTGCCGCAGAAAAGACCCGCAGGGGAAGGAGCGCGACAAAGGCCTTCTTCACAGTAATTGCAATCCACAGGCTTGTTAAGCCGGTACTGATAAATATAAGCACCATGAGATTGCTGATAATAAGCCGGACGACAAATTTCCTGTTGGAAATTGTGATCGTCTTGTAGAGGAAAAGTCCGTACACAAGGCCGGTCAAAGCAGCGCTGATAGTGTAGCCTGCAAAATAGGCCCCCTTGGGGAAGAGAAGCATTCCCAGGAGGTCCCCCAGTACGGCAATGGCGGTACTCCACCCCGGACCAAGCAGGATCCCGCTTAGAATCAGGGGAACATAGGCGAAACTGATTCGTAGTATCGGCGTTTGAATGGAAATGAGTCTTTCAACGACGAGCAGGGTCGCCAGGAGCAAGCTTCCCAAAACTAATTTTTTGACCTTCTCCATAAGGTAAGGAACCTCTTAGCCTCAAGTTAATCAGTGGTTCCCAAGGAACCGATCCTAATCCATGGGCAGAATACCCAGCAACCCTGCTTCTGTCAATCCTTATTTAAGTAAATTCGCTCTTTTTTTATCGATGGAAAATAGGTATACTCGTTTTTATGATACCAACCATTGATGACCTGGCCGCCTGGCTTGAACAATTTGAAAACAACGAAAGGCTTCCCGCTTTTAAGCCCTTCAACCTGGATAAGATGCGGATCATCTCCCGGATTGCGGGCCATCCTGAAACCTGCGCCCCGGTGATCCATGTCGCGGGTTCCAAAGGGAAGGGCTCGGTGACCGCCATGATTGCCTCTATTCTGGAAGCGGCGGGTATCAAGACCGGCCGATACACCTCCCCCCGGCTTTGCAGCTACTGGGACCGGATAAGTCTGGGAAACGGCCTTTTTCCCGCCGGGATCTACGTTGAAGCCGGTCGGGAACTCGCAGAAACGGAAGAACGGCGCCTTCTGGAGTTTTCAAAAGGAGGGGACAACAAGCCTTCGCTCTTTGAGATGTTCACCCTTCTCTTTTTCCTCTGTTCCCGCAGGAGCCGCTGCGAAGCCATGGCGGTAGAAACCGGCCTTGGAGGGCTTAACGACGCCACTAACATTGTGAAAAGCGAAGTATCGGTTATTACCCTGATCGAAAAGGAACACACTGAAATTTTGGGAAACACCATCCCTGCTATTGCCGCCCAAAAGGCGGGGATCATTAAGGCGGGAAAACCCCTGGTTCTGTCCAGGCAGGAAGGAGCAGCCCTGGAAGTTTTCCGCAAAGCGGCGGCGGAAAAAAAAGCGCCTCTTTACTATCTTCCCGAAACCGTAGCGGTTGAGAATATCGCCGTTTCAAAAGAGGGAACCGCCTTTTCCCTCCGCCCCACGGGAATAGCCGGCCTCAAGAAAAGGCTCGATCTTTTTATACCCGTTCCCGGGGCGGTTCAGGCGGAAAACGCGGCCCTGGCAGTTATTGGGGTAAAAACCGCCTTTCCCGCAATTGGGGAAGACAGTATACGGAGGGGCCTTTCCGCCGTCAGCCTCCCCGCCCGTTTTGAGAGACTTTCTTCCAATCCGGCAATCGTCATTGACGGCGCCCACACACCGCGAAGTGTAGAAACATGTGTAAACACCTTTATAAGCCTTTACGGCAAAGGGGGAATCCTCATCTTCGGCTGCGCCGCAGGCAAAGACGGGGAATCGATAGCAAAACTGCTCACCCCCCATTTCTCACAGATCATCATCACCGCCCCGGGGACCTATAAGGTTAGTTACCCCGAAGAGGTGTACCGGATCTTTCTCGCCGCCGTAAAAGGACCGCCGCCGCGGAACTCCTGTCATTCAGTCCTTCCCGCCGGGGAAAAGGTCCTCCTGATACGGGACGCAAAGACCGCGCTGGAAGAGGCCCTTTCCCGGTCCCGTGAACAGGGCCTTCCTGTTTTGGGAACCGGTTCCTTTTATCTGGCGGCGGAGATCCGCGGTATTTATACCGGCATGACAGGTCAGAAAGAATAGGAAAGGACGGTCTTTACAAAGTAATTATCCCGGTATTGACCCAACTCGCCCTCTTCATTACCCAGGAAGATACCGCCCAATACTTTCAGGGCCATATCGCCCCTGGTCCAGGCAACCGCCGGGATGATATAGCAATCCCCATCCTCTATTCCCCAAATGGCCGCGACCGAAAGTTCCAGTTCGTCCCGGAAAAAGAGCTTTGAAAGTTTTACTGTCGCCCTGGTAGAAGTTAACTTTTTTCCGGCTTCAATATCAAAGAGCGGATCATCCCCTATCTTATTATGAAAGAGCCTTATACTTTCATTAACCTGAACATTGGCGTTGATTCCCACCACCGGAATATTCCGGTCAAAACCCAGGGACCAAAGGAGGGCGGGGTTATACACGAGACCGTCGTCACCCGCAAGGTCATTGGTGATATTAACCGCCAGTTCCGCCCTCATGTTAAAACCTAAAATTACCTGGGCGTAGTCAATGCCGATCTGATGGTAGCGGTTGTAGGCCATCTCATAAAGATTATCCTCTGACAGGGAATTCGTAACGGAGCCCATTGCCGTCTGATACTGCTGTACAGAACTTAGAACAGTGCCGTATGATGTGGCGGCGCTTCCGTAATTGGTAAGGGCCCCCTGATACGCCGATGCCGCGGCGTTTAGCGCGTTTTGCGCCGCGTTGAGTTCCGCCATAAAGACAGGATTCGCCGCCAAGGCGGGATTCGCCGTAAGCTGCGCCCCTTTCTCAACAACTACGCCCTGGGCCTGATTCAACGCGGCCTGGGACGCATTCAAGCCGCCCTGGGCCTGGTTTACCGCGCCCTGGGCCACGGTCACCGCCGTTTGGGGATCTTCTCCAAAAGCCGCAAAACCCGCTTTGGCTCTTCCCGCGTCTTCCAGGGCGGCTTTATACGCCGTGTCCCAGTTCTTTCGCAATACAAACGCGGGCCGGTTCAGGATGCCGCTGTAATACTGTACCCCAAAATCAACCGGTCCCAAGGTGGTAGTAAAACGCAAGCCTCCCTGGGCATATTCAAGGCCCAGGGTATCAGGCCCGGTTAAATCAAGATTAGTCTTCTCAATGGCGTCTTTCAATTCCGGAAGTTCGGACGGCGCCAAAGCGATAGTACTATCCTTCACTCTTCCCACCTTATCCGTCATTTCCCTGGGGACCCAGCGGCCGCTTGAGGCAAACTTTGTTCCGGCAAACCAGGGTACAAACACGGCTTCCACTTTTGAGAATAAACCGGTGTTGTAAGAAGCGTGGATCAGGGGCCGGGCAATTTTAATGTCCAGAAAATCGGTCATATCGCTCAGATCCGAATAATCCAGGGGATTAACCACATCCAGGGGACCAAAACTGTCCGCCTTGCCCCAGGTGAGTTTCCGCAATCCCCCTTCAATGCTGAAATTACCGAAGAAACCCCTGACATAAGCTTCATCAAGGAACAGTATCTTTGCGGGGTCCTGGAAATTAGGCGTCAATTTAATCTTTATAAAGCCGTCGGCATTTGAGCCTGCGGCGCCGAACTGGAGGTCGCCGGAAAAGATATTTCCCAATTCCAGGGCCTTTATCCGATCCGCCGTTTCACCCTCCCCTTCGGCGATATCGCCGGGAAACACCTGAATCTCCGCGGAAACAGCGCCGCCCAGTTTCACGGCGGCGCCTCCGGGACCGCCTCCTCCTCCGGCGGCGCCTGTTTCTTCAGTATCGCTGCCGGCAAAACCAAAGCCGAAATCTTCTTCCTCTGCGGAAATGAAAGAATCCAGGGGAATCAGCAACAGGGCTGTCAACAGAAATACTTTCCTGTTCACCGCGGCCTCCCTGTTTCAAGGAAAGCCGGGGTAAATACGCTCTCGGGTATAGGATCATCGTATTTAATGATATCCACATAAAGGGTAGTACTGGTCCCTGCGGTAAGGGTGGTCATTTTTGTGTTATGTATTGTGGGCCGTCCCTGGACATCTTTAACGCCTCCCATTTCCACGATTTTTATCAGGGTATTCTTTTTATCGTAGAGCTCCATCTTATAATTAACGTTACTGTTCTTTTCGATATACTGGATCATCCTTGAATACTGGTAAGCGGTATCCTTTGGCTTTGACTCGATCACATAACATTCATTACCGGCAACAGTTTCCTCCCTAAGAAACGCATGGGTGTCCAGGGAAGCGTCCCTGCTCAGGGAAGCGATGTCATCATAAGAAAAATCACTCCCCATAAAGCTCCCGGAACCTTCGGAAGAAGCAATACGGCGCACTTTGCCCAGGCTGGGGAGAAATATCCACTGATCGTTGTTATTCCCGTTTTCCATGGTAAGAAAACGGGTTCCGGCAACGCTCGCGGGCGAATTAAACACCGCCACAGAACGGCTGCCTTTTGGTCCGTCTTTGGAATATTGATCCATTTTCCGCTCGGAGGTTGCTCCGTCTTTTGAACTGATTACCATCCGGGATCGGACGGAAATTGTATCCGCCTTAATACGGTCACGGGAGGCGGCAACGATTTCACCGGCATTTTGAGAATAAACCAATAGGGTTCCGGTAAAAAAGGCGATGAATGTTAATATAATCCGTTTCATAGCAAACTCCTATATCCTGAGACATTTTCCAAAACACCTCAGTTTTTTATAAATTCAGGTTTTATCAGGGTCAACAGTACCGGTATCAAGGTAAGACTTACCAAGGCGCTCGTACCCATAGTAAGGGCGATAAGAAAACCCAGGTCGGCAAGGATGTTGAACTGGGAAAGGAGCAGTACCGAAAACCCGGCGCCTACGGAAACCGCATTTATAATTATCGCCTTGCCGGAAGTAAGGTAGGTTTTTTTAAGGAAGTCCCCCTTCCCAAGGGAGGCGCGGTATTCCCGCTTATAGGCATCCATATAGTGAATCGTATAATCTATACCAATACCTACAGAAACACTGGCGACCATAACAGTACCGATATTGAGTTTAATCCCCGTAAAACCCATTACCGCGAAATTTATCAGTATGGAGATTGAAAGGGGAACAATACCCACAACGCCCGCTACAAAGGAACGGTTTGAGGCAGCAATGATAATAAATACCAAGAGCAGGGATATTATCACCGATATAAGCTGGGATTGGACCACAAGATCATTCAGGGAAGCTTCCACCATGCTGACCCCGCCAATGGTAGTTTTAACATTTTTGGGGAAATTTGCGTTAATATAGTTCTGCATTTCTTTCAAAGCGATATCCGTATCTTCCTTTCCCAGGGTTCGGAGCTGAACAGTGGATTTAATAGCCGTAGGCTCCAGAGGATCGTTAGCATAATCCGAGATACTTCCCGAAAGGAGGACCAGGTAATTGGAAACCAGGCGCTGAAGCTCTTCGGGGCTGTTTTTTCCGTAACGTTTGAGGTCTGAAGGAATTTCGTAATATGAAGTTCCTTCGTAATTCAAGAGCCGTTTCAGTTCCCATACGAGATCGTTGGCATCCATGCCCAGGGAAGCCTCTGACGCGCGCTCCAGGAGGGCGGTTAATTCTTTATCTGATAAATAGGTCTCTCCTCCCCGTTCCCCTTCTTTGCCCGCTGATTCCGCTATGACAGGAACGCTATCTTCGATGAGGCCAAAATCCCCAAAACCGAAACCATCTTCTGCGTCAAACCCAAAACCAAAGTCCGTATCATCATCAGCAAAACCGAAATCACCCCTCCCCTCTTCTTCCGAAACTTGAGATGACGCCCCTGTCTTCTTAAGCCCTTCAGGGCTTTCATCGGCATTAAAAACCTGGTTCATGCGCTTCACAAGATTCGTGAAACCCATCACCTTTCCTACCTCGGAAACATTTTTGGTAAGATAGCGGTCAAGGCCATCAATGGCGGAGAGGACATCCGGGTGTAGCAAGGTTTCACTGTCCGGAGCCTCTACCATAAGGTTTACCACCTTGGAACCGCCGAATTTATCCCTGATAAACCGGTCTGATTTATTGATGTCCGTCCCCGTCTTAAAGTATTCCACCATCACATTATCAATGATAACTTTTGAAAAGCCGTAAAGGGAAACAAAAACTATTAAGACGGAAAAAATAACCACAAACCGCTTCTTCCGGACTATGGCCGTAAATCCTTCGGCAATAGCGTTACTCAGGGGATCAATTTCTTCCCTCTCTTCACCGGCAGCGTTACGGTCATTATCTTCTCCGGCGGCATTTGCCTTAAAGGCATTTGCCTTAAAGCGGGGCTTAATTTTCCGGGGACCTTGGATCAAAAGCAGGGAGGGGATCAGGGTCAGGGACACCACAAAAGCGGCTATTACTCCGAAGCTCGAAAAGATACCGAATTCCCTAATAGGCACTACCCGGGTAAAACAGCAGGAAAAAAAACCCACAAAGGTAGTAAGGGCCGCAAGGAACACCGGCTTTCCAATCTTCCTGATAAGTTCATAGATCAGTTCCCGGTGTTCCTCCGCATTAAGCATCCGGTTCCCCACATCGCTCCGGTAGTGGGTGATAACGTGTATTCCATAGGCGCTTCCTACGGCCACAAGAATAACCGGCAGTACCGTGGTAATGATGGAAAGCTTTATCCCAAAGAGGGGCATGGCTCCAATGGCCCAGGTGGAAGCGATGACCACCGTAAGCAGGGGGAGGAATACCGAGGAAAAACGCCTGAAGGAGAAAAAGAGTATGGCCAGCACCACGATGATTACCAGGGGAACCAGGAGTATCAGGTCCTGGCTCACCGCCTCATTTATGGTGGCGCTGATCACCGGCATTCCGGTAACATAAACATCCGCCATACCGGAAAACATCTCTTTGGCCGCATCCCGGATCACAACAAAATTGTCGATCACTTCCGGGCGGCCGGCGTCATCGGATTCAATACTCAGGGGTATCAGGATCTGGGTAGCAGTAAAATCATCGGAAACCAGGGACTTTTTATACATATCCCAGGAGAGTATACGCCGCTTCAGTTCGGCAATCTCTTCCGGCGTTCCGGAAAAACCGGCATCCACCAGTTTTTTCGCCACAATGGCATCGCCATCTGAAGTGATATAATCGGCAGTAACAATGGAACTGACGGTATTAACAATTTCAATTTCTTCCACCCGGTCAACGTATTCACGTATACGGTTAAGAAAGGGACCGTCAAAAACAGTTCCGTACTTCCGCTCCAGTCCTACCAGTATAAAAAGAGAACTGCCAAAGGCGTCGGTTATGTACTCAGAGACCTTAAGGGCCGCGTCATCATTGGGTACAAATCTGAGATTGTTGTTATCAAGCCGCGCCCGGGGTAATTGGATGGCAAAAAAAAGTGTAATAAGCGTAATTACCGCCACAATAAGCCATGGACGCCTAAAAAATTTCTTCATTATTGTTGCTGCCTCACCGTTATCGTTTGAGAATCATTTTGTCTTCTACTGCTTCGTGATCCCGGCGTGATCCCAAAATCAGAAGCGATTTATCAATACCATCCCGGGCAATACCCCGCAGTACAACCTGAAAAACATTTTTCATGTCATCGATCATGGCAACGTTTACCCCCTCCCGGGAAGCGGACCACCAGCCGGTTTTGTCCGATTCCAAAGCATCAGGCCCCGGCGGCGCCCTGTTTCCGGCATGGACCCTGGCAGTGCTTGCCACGATCATGGAGAACAGGGATAAAATTGTGTGAGAAGCAAGGGGCGGATTAACATCCGGTTGAAAAATCCCTTCGGCGATTCCTTTCTCTATCTGTTCCCGGATCATATTGAAAAAACCATAAGCAGGACCCGAGCCGGGATTTTCCGCCTCCTCCACCGAAAAAAAAGGATATTCCGGGGTAAGGAAATGCTTCATTTGAAAAAGCATGATAATGTCGTCGGATTTGCCGAACATATCCAGATAACAGTCCCAATAGAGCTTGATTGAATCCAGGGTGGACATCTCCGGCGTTATCCGGGACTGATAATAATTGATAAACCGGTCTCCCGCCTCAACACAGATCTCCCTGAAGAGCTTATCCTTGCTGGGAAAATATAAATAGATGGTAGCCTTGGAGAGCTCCGCTTTCTTCGCGATGCTCCCCATACTCACCCCATCCGCGCCATACTCCAAAATTAACTCCTTAGCGCAACGCACGATCAATGCTTTCCGCTCCAACTTTTCCCGCTCCTTCCGTTCCCAAATCCCCATCCTTTTGTTCCTTCTTATAATAACCGATGGTTATTATATTTCTATCGATATTTCATCTTACTCGTAGTATTATAATGAACGATAGTTTTGTCAAGCTTATTTTGACAAATTGCTGCGCAAAATTGCTGCGCTATATTGACATTTCCCGCATCTCGGGATATAAAATTATTGTTTGATATAAGATGCGGCCATGGTGGAACTGGTAGACACGCCAGCTTGAGGTGCTGGTGCCGAGAGGCATGGAAGTTCAAGTCTTCTTGGCCGCATACGTTGTAAGTCTTTGTAGTATAAAGAATTAGAGAAAATAATTAGCCGCTTAGAAACCGGCATTTTATACCATATTTAGTCCATTGATACGCCATTGATATTTTTCCCCGATGGCGTGAGGAAGGGTGTAAAATGCGGTCCGACTACACGCTTTACAAGCGCCGGGTCCAGGGTGTCTTTATGTGGTGCGCCCGATTTTTCTGGGATGAAAAATCGGGTAGATACTCAATGAGCCGAGACCTGGATGTCCCTATCGAGGGTAAAAAAGAGCGCCGGAAAGAGGCCGGGAAAAAGGCCCGGGCTCTCCTGGAAGAACTGCGTCGTTTTGCCCCCCTGCCGGAGCCGTCCGGTCCCGCCGGCGTTTCCCTTACCCCTTACCTTCTCGATTTCTGGTCTCCCGGCAGCCGGTACATCCGGGAGAAAGCGGCGGTTGAAAGAAAGCCCCTATCCGCGGCCTATATCGCTATGAGCCGGGAAAACATCATTCACCATGTCCAGACCTGGCCCGGCTTCGCGGGCATCACCCTGGGGGCTCTTGCTCATGCCATGATCCGGGATTGGAAGCTCTGGGCGGCGGAGCGGGGACTATCGGGACGAAAAATAAACATGGTCCTCCAATCCATGCGGGTCCCGGTTCGGGACGCTTACCGGGATGAGGTTATTGGCATCGATCCTTTTCATAATATCCGGGAGGCGGCCCATACCGAGAAAGTGAAGGGCATCCTGTCTCCCGCTGAGGTACAGAGGTCCTTGCCGGCGCCCCGGTTACGGATTACTATGCCCGCCTGTCGGTGCTGCTAGTACCCCGTCATGATTCAAACAGTGGATATAGTCTGGCTAATTTGATTTGAGCGTCAGCGGTAGTAAAGCGCCAGTTAATTTTACAAGATTTTTTATTGCGGATCTTGTTCCAGGCATTTACTTCCCGGCGCATTTGTTCTATGGCCGGGATACGATCCGATAAACCATGGTTATTTAGCACGCTAAATTCAATTTCCGCCATATTTAGCCAGCGCGGACTAAAGTCCGAGCCATGTTTGGGAGTATAGTGAATCTCAAGACGATCCCGTATCCTCTTGGCTTCTTCCGGTTGGAAGGTTTCATATAATGAGGCGGGATTATGGGTATTAAGATTATCCATCACCAAGGTTATTTTCTTCGCGTCGGGGAAATCTTCGTCAGCGAGCTTTTTAATCTGTCGCGCCCAATCCTCGCGGGTACGGCGCTCCGTTACCTCTGCCCGGCGCCAGCCTAACAAGGGGGCATTAAACATAAAGATGTCACAGGTTCCATTCCGTACATATTCGGTATCATAGCGTTCTGTTTCCCCTGG
>JAITNM010000187.1 GCA_031290475.1 Treponema sp.
CTGAGTTTTTCTTGATTGAGCACGATGACCACCCGCCCGTCCCTGAGCAATTGGCGGTTTGTTTCGGAGGAGAGGATCAGAAGGGCGTCATCCTTGTCGATGACCGGGTCCGTAGGGCGTGCGCCGAAGATCCCCCGGGCGATGATCTTTAAGGGGTTATTTCCCACCAGGGCGGTAACCTCCGGGCTAAGCCCCGAAGGGCTGGCCTGGAAAATGCTGCTCTCGTCCACGTACTGAACCAGGGTCTTCCGCGTATTTTCCGGGTTCAGTATATTCCGCTCGTAGATCAGGTTCATCTCGGTATCCCAAATTTTTGGAAAGAGGCACGGTTCCAACAGGGCGGCAGTATTTCTGCCATGGATCGGGAGTTCATCGCTTGAGACGATGATGATCCCCGTATGGGCCGCCGCCGGGCCGGGGATCAGGATACGGCGCATTTCCATAGGCCAGTTATGCCGGATAAGCCGGGAACTGATGACGGAAAGGTCGATAAGGTAGGAACCGGAAAGGGACAGCAGATCCGTTGAAAGGACGGGGGAAGTTCTCCGGGCGGAATTTGCAATGGCCTCGGGCTCTAAAATAGAAAGTTCCCCCCGGTCGACCAGGTCCCCTACGGTAGTGGAGGAGTCCACGGGAATGGACAGAATATAGGGCCGTATGAGGTTCACATATCCGGTCTTGATGATCTCCTCCGCCTCGGTCCGTCCGGCAGGAAGCCGTATTCCCGCGGAAGCCAGGTTGAGGGCTAAGTTTGCCGAGAGCTCCATTTGCTCCCATTTAAGGGCGCCGGAAATTTCGATTTTCGGTTCCTCCGCCGTTACCGGAAAGGTACACAAAAGAAAAATCAGTAGCCTGCCCCAATACTTCATACCAATTCCCCTATTCATTTATCGGCGTTTTCAGGAGCCTTCCCTCACGAAGGGTGTCGTTCATGTCCATGCCGTTGGCTTCCGCCAGGGTTTCCGGGTCCACCCCGTAGGCCAGCGCTATGGACCAGAGGGTTTCCCCCTTTTTTACCAGGTGGGTTGCGGAAAAGTTTGTATCCTTTACCGCCGCTTTCCGCTCATAGGGTTCCGCGTCTCTGAACGCGGGGATCCGCAGCTTCTGGCCAATTTGAAGGAACTGGGGCCTGAGTCCCGGATTGGCCCCTGAAATCTGTTCCACCGACGTACCGTAGTGAAGGGCCAGGGCCGAAAGGGTGTCTCCGTACCGGATCGTATGGATATAGTATTTGATCAGAGCCGTTTCCGCGTTTTCCAGGGTTTCGGTAAGCAGTTGGGCATGGGCGGAACGAACCTTGAGCAGGTAGGCTGAGGAGGGGGGGGTGATCCCGTAGTAGAGTTCCCGGTTTGCCGCCTTGAGTTCCGCCCCGTCAAGCCCGGCCCGGGCGGCGACCAGTTCCAGGTCCACCTGTTTTCCCACCGGGATCCGGGTCCATTGGGGGTTTTCGGACCAGTTAAGGTCAATGCCGAATTTCCGGGGGTTTGAAAGGATATAGGCCACCGCCAAAAGCTTGGGCACATAATGGATGGTTTCGGTTTTGAGAAGCTTTTTCTCCCCCAGCTTCCAGTAATCCCGGATTCCCGACTGCTGCATTATCCGGCGTATCCCCCCGGCGCCCGCGTTATAGGCCGCCAGGGCCAGGGGCCAGTCGATGAAGGCGTTGTAGTTATCCTCCAGCTTACGGAGGGCGCCTTCGGTAGATTTCCAGAAATCCATCCGTTCATCCGCCCAATCGGTTATCTTGATATCAAAGGGGGCTATGCTGTTCCGCATAAACTGCCAGAGCCCCGTGGCGCCGGATCTGCTCCTGGCGGTAGCCAGGTACCCCGATTCGATCACCGGCAAATAGAGGAGTTCCGGGGGAAGATCCCGCCGGGCGATTTCTTCCCTGATAAAGGGGAGGTAGGGCTCGGCCCGTTTCATCACCCCCTGGAGCCATTCCTTCCCCCCCGACGTAGAGTACCGGCTGATGTAGCGCCGGGTGAGCTCCTCTTCCAAGCCGTATATACGGGGTTCTCCGGCCCCCTTTCCCGCATAGGGCCCCCCTGCCGGTTTGGGAAGGCCCTCCGTTCCCCCCCGGTTTTTCCGCAGGGGGCGGCCGTTTTCGGCGGCCGGGCCCGGTTCGGGAACCGGCGCCCTGAACGCGGCGGGGGCCTCCGGGGGGGGGCGTTCGCCGGGGATGTCCGCCGCCGGAGCGGCCGGGGGGATATAGGCAGGGCCCTCTTCTCCGAAGGAAACCGGGGGGAAGAAGAGGGCCGCTGTTAACAGGAATATAAGTACCCTGGGAACCTGCCGGACAGGAGCCTTCACCATTTTTCCCCATAGTAAATGCCGGCCCATTCCCATCGTCCGTGTATATCGGGATTTGAGGGGAAATAGATCTTCCTAAAGTAGAAGTACCATGTGGAGATATACTGATACCAGCCCCAGGTTTTAAGGTACGCTTCATTGGCATTGGAACCTTCGTCCAGTCCTGAGGCATAGTTAATCTGATTCCCCCGCATAAAATCCGAGATGGTGAATTCCGCCAAGCCCGCGTTGTCTTCGTCTTCCTGACCCCAGGAGCGGGTAAAGAAGTTCACCTTTGCCCGGTAACTCCAGAGCCGCCAGCTGCTTCCCGAGGCGAGGGCGGATTTTATCGTATAAACCAGGGAGCCGAGGCTCTCGAAGGTCCAGTCCTTGGGGGAATTGTTAAAATCCACCAGGCGTTTGGCGTAAGTATAGGCGTCGGGAAAGCCCGGAATCGCCGTACCGTAGTAGGGCAGGAAATTGGTATAGGCCTGGATGGCGGTGTTCCATTCCCCGATACGCTCGTAGGCTTGGCCCAGCATAAAATAGGTAAAGCCGGGTTCGATCTTATCGAAAAACCGGGAGAGGAGTTCTTCGTAATACCAGACCAGCTGTTCCTGATCTTTCACCAGGGTGATGAGCTGGTTCAGGGCGATAAAGTGAATCGATTCTCCCCGCATCTGGAAGTCAGGGTAGTTTTTCACAATAAGATCGTAGTACAGGGCCGCGACTTCGTATGCTTCCTGCTGATCGTAGCCGTAGGCCGTCATGAGCAGGTAATAGGCCGTGTAGGGATCTTCCGGGTGTTTGTTCATCCAGTCCCCCAGAAAGTTAATCAGCGTGCCGTATTCCCTGAGTCTGGCGTACTCGCCGGCAATTTCCTTGACCACCGCGAACTGTTCTTCTCCGGACCGGGTTTCCTGCTCCAAAAGATCAAAGAGATCCTTAAAAGTATGTCTTTGCCCTTTATTTCCGGTGATAAAATAGGCCGAAACCTGGTCTGTTTTACCGGCAGCATTCATGCCGCAGCCGGCCAGGGTAAAAAAGACGAAATTAATCACTATAAAAAGCCGGACAGGATGAATTTTTACCCTTCCCATTAATATCCATGGTACCATGGGATTATCCCATTGGCAAGATAAGCCTTGTATCAGTATAATACCTATACTATGCGACAAGATACCAAACGCCGGCTTATCGCCCGGTTGATTTTTTCAGGAGGACTGCTCCTTCTGTTGTTCGGCTCCGCTTTCCTTCTGGGATCTCTGGCCGATATTTCCCGGGCATCGGTGCTGGTAGCTTTTCTTTTTATTATAATCGGCTTTGGCAGCGCTTTCTTGGCTATTAAATTGAATAAACGCTCCCTTTATTTGTTTTTTGCCGCCTTTTTTATGCTGGTGGGGTTCTTCCTTTTCCTGGGATCCCTTAACATCCTTCCCATTGTCCTGAGCCAGTGGTGGCCGGTCATTTCCATCTTCACCGGTCTGGCCTTAATTCCCTCCGGATGGCACCGGCATGGAACTTTAAAACCCCGGTATGTGGTTTCCGCGGTGGCGTTTATCGTTTTGGGAATATTTCTTTTGATATTTTCGCTGGATGTGGTTACCTTTTCATTTAAGCAGTTTATGTTGAATTGGTGGCCCCTCCTGATTGCCCTGGCCGGATTGGTCCTGGTGCTGATATCTTTGAGTACGAGGAATAAGAGTGAGGATGCCGGCCGGTGAATCGGGGCAGTTGTATTTTCCCGATGCTGGTTTTTGTGTTTTTTTCCTGCGGAACATTCCGGGGGGCCTCAAAACCGCCGGCTGAAGTACCCTTAACCCGGAACCCCGGCGCGCCGGAAGCGGAATTCTGGGATTTCCCGGCGGATCCCGAATTTCAGCGCGCCGGGACCGCGGATGAAATCCGTTCCCTGGTGGAGTCCGGAACCGCCCCCTCCCTTATCAGAGCCCTGGATCTTATCCGTTCCCGATCCCTGGGTGAATCCGAATTTGGCCGGGTTATGAACGCCCTGGCGGTAAACCTCCTCAAAAAAGTGTACACCGGCCTGGTTGTTCAGTTTCCCCCGGTGGATCCCCCCCGGAACCACCTCTATACCCGGCTGCTCCAGGATGCGGAAGGGGGCAGGTATACCCCGCCGGAGGCTAATTCCCGGGACTACCTGGAACATGTTCTGCCTTTTTTAGCGTATCTCCAGGTACGGAACGAACGTATCCTCAGCGCGGTTCCTGACCTGGAAGAAGCCCAAAAACTCAACCCCAAATCGGTATTGGCCCCCTATTTTTTAGGGCTCATCTATGAACGTACCGGGAGGCTTGAGGAAGCCCGGGAGTTCTACAACCGGGTTTATACCCTTTCTAAAGAGTGTTACCCCGCGGTATTAGGCCTGGTCCGGATCCTGGAAACCCAGGGGCGGCGTACCGACGGAATAAACCTGCTTTTGGAACAGGTGCAATTCAACCCCGATAACCGGGGATTGAGGCGCCAGCTCGCCTTTTTTTATTACCGTGACGGGGCCTGGTCAACGGTGGAACCCCTGCTGGGGGAACTCATCCAGGAAGATCCTAAGGACAGCCCGCTTTACCTGATGCGGGCCCACGCCCTCGCGGAATTGGGGCGAATCCTTCAGGCCCAGCCGCTTTTGGATGTCTACGGCGCTTCGGATTCCACAAGCCGGCTCTACCTCTTCCTCCGTTCCCGGCTTCAGGCTGAAGGTTACCAAAACCGTAATGCCGCCCAGAACTACCTCCGCTCTTTGCTCCGGCTTTACCCCAATGATGAAGAAGCTTCGGTCTACGCGGTACGCCTGCTTTTAGATTCCTCCCGCCGGGAAGAGCAGGCCGAAGGCCAGGATATCCTGCGCAGGCTGCTCCTGGGGCGCGATCCTTCCGAAGAGGTATGGAGTCTCGCGGTCTATGACGCCATACGCCGGGAAGCCTGGTGGGAGGCCCGGGAATATTTGAGCCCGCTCCTCAAGGGCAGGCGTTCTTCCCAGGATCTGCTCTACGCTTTCCGGGTAGAGCGCGGGCTCGGGAATAACGCCGGGGCGTACCAGGCGGCCCGGGAACTCTACGAACGGGACCCTGCCAACGAGGAGTGGATCATCGTGTATGCTTCCGCCCTGATCGACACCAGCCGCCGGGAGGAGGCAAGCCGTATCATTGACGGGCGTCTGGCAAGGCTTGGGGGCGGGGTAACCAAGGCCCGGTACTACTACCTCCGCAGCCGGCTGAGGACCAGCGAAGAAGCGGTTCTGAACGAGCTCAAATCCAGTCTCTTTGAGGATCCCCGTAATTTGGACGCCATCATCGGTACCATTGAAATATACCGGAACCGCCGGGACGATCGCCGGGTACTGTACTACCTCAGGCAAGCCCTGGCCCTGGCCCCCAACGATTCCCGTATTAAAGCTTGGAAAGAAGAGTACGCTTCCCAGTTATAAAGCCGCGTCAAGTTAACCGGCAGTTGAATTCTTACCCTAAAATCTTGTATATTGGTATGACAAGTTTTGTAAAACAATGTGTATGTGATCTCTTATTATTATAGAAGATACTTATGATAGATATAGAACGGAACAGGGGTTGCCATGAAGGCGGTAGAACTGGAAAAAGTATACGATCCCAAGAGTTTTGAAGACCGGCTCTATGCCCTCTGGAAGGAAAGCGGCTCTTTTAAGCCCAAGGATGATCCGGCTGCCAAATCCTATGTTATTGTTATTCCGCCGCCCAATGTAACCGGGGTGCTTCACCTGGGGCACGGCCTCAACATTACCCTCCAGGACATCATCATCCGGTTCCACCGTATGCTGGGGGAACGGGTACTTTGGGTGCCGGGCACGGATCACGCGGGGATCGCCACCCAGAATGTGGTGGAGAAGAAGCTTAAGGCAAGGGGTTTAAGCCGCCACGATTTAGGGCGGGAAAAATTTGTTGAAGAAACCTGGAAGGTCAAGGCCGAGCACCACGGTATTATCTCCAGGCAGATCATTCGCATGGGGGCCGGCGTGGACTGGGACCGGGAGCGCTTTACCCTGGACGAAGGGCTTTCCCGGGCGGTGCGGGATGTCTTTGTCACCCTCTACGAGCGGGACCTCTTATACAAGGGCAATTACCTGGTGAACTGGTGCACTTCCTGCGGCACCGCCCTGTCGGACGACGAGGTGGATCACGAGGATGCCGCCGGAAAAATGTACCGCCTGCGCTACCCCCGGGTTGACGGCAAAGGCTCGGTGGAACTTGCCACCACGAGGCCCGAAACCCTCCTGGGCGATACCGCGGTAGCCGTACACCCCGAAGATCCCCGCTACGCGGACCTTGTCGGAAAAGACGTGTTTCTGCCCCTCACGGACCGGAAGATCCCGGTAATTGCCGATTCCTACGTGGACAGGGAATTTGGCACCGGCGTGGTGAAGATCACCCCCGCCCACGATCCCAACGACTGGGAGGTGGGTAAGCGCCATGATCTCCCGGTGATCAACATACTCACCCCCGAGGGCTTTCTCAATGACGCGGCGCCGGAAAAGTACCGGGGACTTTCCGTTAAGGCGGCTAGGGATGCTGTTGTGGCGGATCTCAAAGAAGCCGGTTATTTTATCAAAGAAGAAGACATCACCCATTCGGTTGGGCACTGTTACCGCTGCCATACGGTTATTGAGCCCTACTCTTCGGAGCAGTGGTTTGTCAGGATGAAGCCCCTGGCGGAAAAGGCCCTGGCGGCCTGGCGGCGGGGGGAGATCGTTTTCTTCCCCCGGAAGTGGGAGCATACCTACGAGCACTGGCTGGAAAATATCCGGGACTGGTGCGTCAGCCGCCAGCTTTGGTGGGGCCACAGGATCCCTGTGTGGTACTGTAAAGACTGCGGCAGGACTTCCGTCTCCCGCACGGATCTTGAAGACTGTCCTCACTGCGGTTCTAAAAACATAGAACAGGACCCGGATGTGCTTGACACCTGGTTCTCAAGCTGGCTCTGGCCCTTCAGCACCCTGGGCTGGGAATCGCCGGACAGTAAAACTGCGGACCTTGATTCTTTTTATCCCACCACGGCATTGGTAACCGCCTACGACATTATCTTTTTCTGGGTCGCCCGGATGATCATGGCGGGTCTTGAATTTACCGGTAAGGCGCCTTTCAGGGACATCTACATAACCGGGCTTGTCCGGGACAAGCAGGGCCGCAAGATGAGTAAGAGCCTTGGGAACGGCCTTGACCCCCTGGAACTGGTCGATGAATTCGGCGCCGACGCCTTCAAGTTTACCCTGGCTTTTTTGTGCGCCCAGGGCCAGGACATACTCATGGACAAGGAATCCATTAAGATGGGTTCCCGCTTCGCCAACAAGGTTTGGAATGCCGGCCGTTATATCCTGATGAACCTTGAAGGCCGCAATTGGGTAAAAGATCCGGTCCTGCTTCCCGTTGACCGGTGGATCTACTCCCGCCTCGGAAACGCCGCAAAAGCCATTGCCGAGGCTTTCCTTTCCTACCGTTACAACGACGCCGCGCAGAAAGCCTACGAATTTTTCTGGAACGATTTCTGCGACTGGTATGTGGAGGCCACAAAGCTTTCTTTAAAGGATGGGAGCGATGCTGAAAAGGACCGGGCGTCCACGGTGCTTTTGGATGTCCTTGCGGAATCCCTGCGCCTTCTCCATCCTCTGCTCCCCTTTGTAACCGAGGAGATCTACGGAAAGCTTCCCCCGGAAGTTAAAACCGCCGGCGGAAAAGCCCCCGCCGGTTCCTCCGGCCTGCTCATCACCGCGCCCTATCCGCGGTACCGTCCCGGCCGGGACGATCCCCGGGCCGAGGCGGACCTGGGCTTTGTCCAGGAACTGGTACGAATGGTGCGCACCATTCGTAGCGAATGTACTATCGCCCCGGATAAAAAACTGCGCGTGCTGGTCCGGGCCGCAGGCGGGGAAGAGAACGCCCTCCTCAGGGAAAACGCCCCCTTGATAAAACTTCTTGCAGGGGTGGGGGAATTGGAGATCCGGGACGGGCAGGGCGGCTTCACCCGGCCCGCGGGCTCCATCGGTTTTGTGGGCGGCGGTTTTGAGGCCTTTGTGTACATCGCCGGGGCCGCGGACCTTGGGGCCCTCAAGCAGAAGTTCAGCCGGGATATTGAAAGGGACGGTCAATTTATCGCCTCCCTTAAGGCGAAGCTGGGCAATGAAAATTTTGTCAAAAACGCGCCGCCTGAATTGGTGGAAGAGCAGCGGATCAAACTGGAGGAAACCTTGAAACGAACAGAAAAACTATCCTCCTATATCAAGGATTTGGCATGAATATGAGGTTTAGGTTAGCCTAAGGGGCGGGAAGTTTTATGACAACAGAAGAGATGCTCCGTTTAAAAGGCACCCATTTGGCTCCCTACATCCAGCTTGCCACCACGCTCATCGGTAAGATTCGGGAGGGCGGCGGCAATATGTTCCGGCACCAGCTTGATACCATGGCCATCCTGGTGGATTACGGGTATATTGACTCGATTATCCTTAAGGCTGCCATTACCCACGATCTTATAGAGGATATTCCGAACTTTAACCACAACCTCATCCTGTCCATTGATTATGAAAGTCCTGTGGTATACGAATTGGTGCTGGAAGTCACCCGTCTCCCGGAAGAAACAAAGCCGGAGTTCCTTACCCGGATCAGAAACACCGGTTCCCATTACGCCAAGGTGCTCAAGGTGGCGGACCGTATTTCCAATATGATTTCCCTGGGCTACGTCAATGATCCCAAGTTTATAAAACGCTATACCGAGGAAACGGCGGAGTACATCTTCCCCATCGCAGAAGAGGTGGACAAATCCATGCTCACCGAACTCCAATCCCTGGTGGATTCCCGGCGCAAGTACATGGCGCTGCTGGAAGGCAACAGCCGGAAGGGCTAAAGCCCGGCAAACCCCTAGTACCGTGTAAAGGCTAAATGTCCGGATAAAATAAGAAGAGTTTTTAACCGCAAGGTCGAATGGAACCTTCGGTTCCCAGTCGAAGAAGAAGGCCTAATATCCTCTATTTTCTTTACTTTGGCGTTACCGCTTATGGTGAAGCTGCCGCTGTTGACATACACCTCGCCGCCGCAGGCGGAGGAGACGTTGGAGGCCGTATTGCCGGAAACCGTGCAAGCCTCAAGGAAGCCGTCATTGAGGCGGGGTCTCTACGTCATCGTGCAGGCAGGCGATACCAGGCCGGGGCAAAAGTGCCAGGCATTGCGTCACGAAAGCTCGTGAAAGGAGGAATTAGGAGAAACCTTTCGGAATGACCTAATGAGACCGCCAGAAATGACGCACCTCATCCAGAAAGGAATAGCGACCCACTGGAAGCGA
>JAITNM010000196.1 GCA_031290475.1 Treponema sp.
TCAACATCGTCGGTTCTATTATGATGCTGATTTTTATGCCTATTTTCGGCATCAACCAGGGGGCCCAGCCTATTTTGGGCTACAATTACGGCGCGAAGAAATTCAACCGGGTGCTCAGGACCTACCTGGGCGCGGTCGGAGCCGCTACCTGTATCTGCGTTGTAGGTTTTGCCGTTGTTCAAATCTTCCCGCATTTTCTGGTGAGTATCTTTGCCCCGGAAGGAAGCGCGGCGTTACTGGCGTTTACCCCGCTTGCGATGCGGATACAGATGCTCATGCTCCCCCTTGCGGGATTTCAGATTGTGTCCGCCAATGTCTTTGTTGTTACGGGCCGGCCCAAGACTTCTATTTTTCTTTCCATGCTGCGCCAGTGTATCGCCCTTATTCCCTGTATGTTTATCTTCGGCCGCCTCTGGGGCCTCTACGGGGTGGTAGCTTCCGCGCCGGTGGCGGATGTTTTCTCCGTTATTCTGACGGGGATACTGATCTTCTTCGAACTGAAAAAACTGCGCAAGGCAAGTTAGTACCTTCACCGCAATTCTAAATTTAGCGCAGAGCAGCGGGGTATTAAACCCCTTCGGCACGAATAAAAATACTCTATAAAAACCCGCTTTGCCGGGTTTTTATAGGAGGGGTAGTAGCTTGTTGCTACCCGACTGAATAGTTACAAAATTACAGTTTATTTACGGACAGTCCCTTACCAACAACATGCATATAGAGTTCCCTATTAATAGAAAAATTCAAATACCGCTGCCCTGTCTACACGTCCGTGCGGTCAGGCCGGTGATCCGGCCCGGGATTCCGGCGGCGGGGCCTGCGGCCGCGTTTTTTCTTGGGCGGGACAACTTCAGGGCCGGACGGTCTCCCCGGCGGGGCGCCGGGTTTTTCTTCCGGCTCCGTGTCGCGGAACGGGGCTCCCCGCTCAAAGAGATGTGTCTTTTTCAAGGTGATTCCGTGTTCAAGGAAGATAAGGCGCACCGCCCGGTCAAGTTCCGTGCGGGGGGGATTCATGGGAAGAACGAATTTCCGGGCGGCAATAAAGGCGTTCTTATAGTTTTCGTGCACACCCGCGTCCCAGTCAAGATAGTCTTCAAGGTAATCGCGAATCAGGGCCGCAAGTTTTAAACCGGGAGCCGCGTCGCTTTCCGGTTTTTCCCGTAAATCGGCAAAACCCTTTAAGTAACGGCCGCGAAAAGACGCCTGCCGCATAAGCCGCGAAGCGTTGGGCTGAAGGTAGGCGTAAAGGCCGTAGAGTTCCAGGCTTTCCACGATTTCCGCCGCGGCGGAAGCGCGGATGATCTTGAGGATCTCCTCGGTAAGCCGGGAGGGAGAAACCGGCGCGAGCAGGGCGGACTGGCGCCTGACCGCCCAACGGAGGCGCAGGGGCAGCTTAAAGCCCGTGGCGGCCGCATATTTTACGGCGCGGATCATGCGCACCGGATCGTCGGTAAAAATCACCGAAAGGGGAATAACCGGCTGTATGCGCTTTTCCCGTATATCCTTCATGCCGCCCACATAGTCCGCCACTTCCTGTTTCAGGGGATCGTAGAAAAGCGCGTTAAGGGAAAAATCCCGGCGGAGTACATCTTCTTCGATAGTACCAAATGTGTTACTCGTAGTTCCGTCTTTAAGGGAACGGAACGTGGAGACTTCAAATATCTTAGGACCGAAGTATACGTGGACCAGCCGGAACCGCCGGCCGATGATCCGGGCGTTGCGGAAGATCTTCTTGATACGCGCCGGGCTGGCCGCGCTCACTATATCAAAATCCTTAGGTTTTTTTTTCAGGATAAGGTCCCGAACCGCGCCCCCGACAATATAGGTTTCATAACCATTGGCGCGTAGTCTTTCTATTATATTTACCGCGTCCCTGTCGACATCGGCAAAATTAATGCCGTGCTCTTCACGGGTATAGATATTCGCTTTTTTTACCGGCTTGCCGTTTTGCTGAGTTGAATAACGGATGCGCATGAAACTTCATTTCCTGTTCGGTTTAAAATGCGCTGCTTATAGCCGCGCCACATTAAGGTTAGCAAAAAGCCTCTCAATTGAGGCTTTCCCAAAACATCAGTTTTAGGAAAGGCTCAATTACTAATATGTTTGTTTAGCCAGGCGATAAGATCGCCAATCACCTCTTCCCGGTTAGTTTCGTTTAGCGGTTCGTGCCGGGCCCCCGGGTAGAGCACGAAATTAAGGTCCTTTATTTCCAGGGACCGGTATGCGGCAACCAGCGCGGTAGGACTGCTTCCCATATCACCTACCGGATCGGAATTACCGGCGAACACATAAATCGGAAGGTCCTTTCTGACGACCGCCATAAGATCACTTTGATGAATCGTGTTGAGCAGCGCCCCCAGGTCCCGGTAAAAACCCGCGGAACAGAGCATGCCGCTCAACGGATCCGCGGCATAGGCGTCCACTTCTTTTTCATCACGGGAAAGCCAGTCAAAGGCGGTGCGGTTCGGCTTAAAGGGTTTGTTGAAAGAACCGTCCGAAAGGGCGCGGGATAGCGGCGAGGGCCGGCGCGAACCGGCAAGCGCGGAGATGAGAGCCAACACGGACGAACCCGTCCTGATTTTTATGCCGTCCGGCCCCCTGGTCCCCGAAAGGATACAGCCCTGAATACCGGCGCCCCCGGAACCTTCAATGTAATACTGGACCAAAAAAGAACCCCAGGAATGGCCCATCAAAAAGAGGGGTACATCCGGATGGGCCTCTTTAATTGCCCGGTTGATCCGGCCTATATCGTCCTCTATTGCCTGAATGCCGTTGACATCATCGCAGTGACCCAGAAGCCCGCCCTTCCCCGCCTCGTTTACCGAAAGATCAGCCGTCTTCCCGTGACCCCGCTGATCCGCGGCCCAAACCTCAACGCCCTCACCGCAAAGCCGCCGGGCAAATTTATCATACCGGAGCGAATGTTCCGCCATGCCGTGCACAATGTGCAGAACAGCTTTGACCCCCTGCCGCCTTTTCCAACGCCGCAGAAAAAGTTTGGTCCCGCCGCCTGTCTCAAACCACCCTTCGGTGGTTTGAGACTCTTCTTCGCCGGCTTTGATCTCCCGCTCAGCTTCCGTTATACTTGAGTCAACCATGGGTTTATTCTACGCTAAATACCGTGTTTCGTGCAATGACAATTGACGATTTTTTGGCAGTTGGTGACTTTTTTACCGCCCGGGTGGAACGAATCGCCTCAGGAGGCGCCGGAGTTGCCCGTATCACCGTACCCAACGGGCGCGGACCGGCATCAGGCGGGGCGCCGGCAGCCGGGGGCCTAACGGTTTTTATCGATTTTACCGCCCCCGGCGACCTGGCCGCTTTCCGGATCAAGGCCCCGCACAAAACCTGGGCGGAAGCGGAATTAGTCAGGGTCGAGGAGCCCTCCCCCAACCGCGTCAAAGCGCCCTGCCCCTATTACGGCCTTTGCGGCGGCTGTTCCCTCCAGCACCTGGCCTACGAAACCCAGCTTGCCGAAAAAACGGCCATCCTGAAAGACGCTTTTATCCGAATCGGCGGCTTTAGCGATTTACCCGAAATCAGGGACGTCCCATCCCCGCCCTACGGTTACCGGAACCGCGTTCAACTTCACGGAGGAGTGGAGGCGCCGGGGTTCAGGGGCCGCCGGAGCGGGGAAATCGTCCCGGTTCAGGACTGCCCGGTTGCCGACAGCGGGATACGCCGTTTTCTCGGAAAAATAGGCAGGGGGGGAAGTCTCCCCCCCGCGGCGCACACGGTTGCGCCGCTCCCCCCTCTGCGGGGGGCGAAGCCCCCCGC
>JAITNM010000228.1 GCA_031290475.1 Treponema sp.
TTTTTTGACGAGATGCGCCATGATCCTATGCTTGTGCTTTGGAGAAAACGTCCCTTAATACAAATTGACATGGAACAAATCAGGTCCGAACAGGAAGAGAGTTTTTCTGATTTTCAGCATATTGTCGCGGATATTTTGCGGAGCGGAGCGGCCGATGGAACCCTTCGTCCGACAGATGATCCGGATCTGAGCGCCGCGCTGCTCATACGGATTGCCCTGTCCTTTATCCTTGATATAAGCTCGGAGAATTCCTCCTTTTCCCCTTCTTTCCCGCTTCCCCCCTATGACGCGGATACGATCTTTGCCCTTTTTTGCGACTTTGTTCAAAACAGCCTCCTTTGCGGAAAAGACCAAAAGACAAATTTAACCACAGACCTCGCGAACCTCACAGACAGAAGAAATCAAAGTCCAGTCCGTGTGGTCGGTGAGGTCTGTGGTTTTCATTCTTAGTATGCGTTGGTCCTGATGAAAATCCAATAAGCTGTTGACAAAAGCTTTCAACCCCGGTTATAATAATTGAACATTGTTCATTATTGAATTTTGTTCATGTTTAAAAATGCGGATGGGGTAAAAGGAGGCAGTCCTGTCAGTGCTGACAATCCTATCAGCTTGGGAGAAGTTTCACTGCTTATAATGAAGGCTTTCGCCTTAAAGGGCGGAATTGCATACTTCCTTTTTCCTGTTTCCCGCTATGCCTGCGGGGAGGAACACCTTGAATAAGATGGGGCGTTTTTTTGTGCTGGCGCAAAATTTTGCGTTATTTTTTCTCTGCTCCGCCCTTCCGGGGATGGCGTATGATTTTGGACTGGTGACGCGGCAAAACCCGGAGTTTACCAATACCGGGGAGAACGATTCAGGAGAAATAAACTATACCGGGAGCTACAGCCCCTGGGTTTCTTCCGAATTGGGGAGGACGGCGAATCTCTACCTTTCAGTGAAATTGAGCACGGTGTATGAATGGGGGGAATGGAAACCGGAGAATATGCCTGTCCTGTTTGAAGTGGGGCGTTTTGAAGTCTCCTGGCGCCCCGCGTTTTCCATTGGTCCGGTATCTTCCATTCATGTGGAAGCGGGGCGGGCGCCATTTCACGACCCCTCGGGTTTTATCGCGGCGGGACTGTTTGACGGATTTACCGGAAACGCCGCTTTGGGGCAGGCCCGCATAAGCGCGGGGGCTTTGTATACGGGGCTTTTGTACAAGGAAACAGCTGAGATTCTTATGACTCCCTCTGATGTGGAAACCTATGCCGATACGGACAACTACTTTGCATCCCGGCGCTTACTGTTTTCAGGCGGGGCGGAGTTTCCCGCTTTAACGCCCCACTCCAGTCTCACGGCGAACGCACTCCTTCAATTTGACGTAAACGGCCAGGATTCCAACGGAAGCCAGGATTCCAACGGAAGCCATACATCTCTCCACACCCAATACCTGACAGCCCGGTATACGTATCTGGCTTTGGAAACCTTTTCCCTGACAGGAACGGCCGTAGCGGGACTGGCGGAAAACCAGAATGGGGATGTATCCGCCCATCTTGCCGCCGCAGCCGGGGCGGACTGGGAAGTTCCGGGGACTTTGCGGGATATGCTCCAGGGGGAAATTCGCTGGTCAAGCGGGGCGGTAAATAAAAACATCACGGCCTTTGCTCCGGTTACCGGCATCGCCCAGGGGCAGGTGTTTAGCCCCAATCTATCGGGCTTAATGATCATTAAGGGGAAGTATACTACGCGGTTCCACAAGGATTTTTCGGCTTCGGCAGAGGGGACCTATTTTATCAGAACAGACGGGGAGACCCTGGGCGGGGCGGAGTATCTCCCTTCGTCCGCCCGTCTTTTGGGCGGGGAAGTATACGGGGCGCTATCGTGGGCTCCGGCATCGGATTTCATGGCAACCATGGGCTGCGGGTTCTTCTTCCCCGGCATGGGAAATGTGTTTGTATCGGATGCTCCAATCCGGTGGAAGATTTCGGTAGGGCTTATTTTATCATTGTAGGAAAATAAAAAATGAAAAATTGGTTCATTGCGGGAATGGCAATTTTATTGAACGGGGCGCTGCTGTTTGGTCAGGCCGGAACCGCCTATATCCAGGATTTCGCCGGAATGGTGGAGCTAAAAGCGCCCGGGGCGGCGGAATGGGTTGCGGTCCAGAGGGGGGCGCGGATCGGCAAGGATACGATGATATCCACAGGATTTAAAAGTACCGCCCTTATTGCTTTGGAGAATTCAACCTTAATAGTGCGGCCTTTAACCCGTCTAAGCCTGGAGGATCTGCAAAATGTCCAGGGGAATGAATCGGTGCGCCTCAATTTACAGACCGGCAGAGTCCGGGCGGAAGTGAGACCGCCCGCCGGGGGTAAGACCGATTTTACCGTGCGAACCCCTTTGGCCAGCGCGTCGGTACGGGGAACGTCCTTTGATTTTGATGGGGTGAATTTGAGCGTTGACGAAGGGCGGGTATATGTTACCGGAAAGGACGGGGTCGGGGTGTATGTGGGGGCCGGGCATGGATCCGCTTCCAATCCCGAGACGGGACGGACCGCCGGGCCGGCGGAACTGTTCTGGGCGGAGTTGACTTTGGCCAGCCCCGCTACGGCCGCAGGCAGAACGAGGCCGGCGGTGGGTAGAACGAGGCCGGAAGCAGCGGGCGGAGCGAGACCGGAAGCAACGGAAGGCACGGTAACCGTACAGCTTGATCCGGAGAGCGGCTGGGCGCAAGCCTTTACCCCGGAGGTAATTTCCGGCTTTCACTATGAGCTGGAATTCCGGAAGACCGACGGCCGGGTGATTAACCGGGGCGTCCCGCAGGGAACGGGAAGCATAGACCTGACGCTGGCCCTGGGGGAGTGGACCGCCACCGCCAGAGCCTATGATTCCGGCAATGTGCTGAAGGCGGCGGG
>JAITNM010000243.1 GCA_031290475.1 Treponema sp.
TTTTTGTCGCTATGCCTGATGACTTGATCAGATTAGCTCTTTTGATTTTATTTTTCAGATTAAGCTCGACAAGTAATTCGTTCTTTGCCTTTTCTGAAAGATGGAAAAATTCCGAATCACCAAAGCCGTCATTATTTACATTTTCTATAAGTCCGCAATTTACCATTTTTATCATATCCAAATCCATATCAAGATCATAATGAACTTCTGATATATCTTTTGGATAAATGCCCTCTAAATCATGCATGCTTATCATGTCGTCATCGTTGTTCACATAAAGGTCGCAAAAACAAAGTAACAGGATAACCTCCGCCATATCAAATTGATACCATTTGAGTTTCTTACAAAAATCAAGCTGCATATTATTGTTAGTCAGGTCGTGGACTTCATTTACAAAAGATTCTAAGGCCAATTCTCCTTCTATTCGCTGCTCAAACAGATTTCCTAAAACAGTAAAGAATTTTTTAATGGAAAGGTTTTTATAATCCGGTGGAATGAATCTAGTCCCTTTTCTGACAGCTTCTATCACCTCTACGGGCACTCGGTAGGTAGGTATTTCTTTCCTTTTTTTATACTCATTGACCTGTCTGCGGCACCGGATAAAGTATTTTCGTTCCAGTTCTTCAAAATCATCCATGTATTTTACCAGTTGTATGTTGTTACATTTTATTGATCCCGCAATATCGCTCATCTCAATAGATTCATTGTCACAGAGGTTCATTAAATGGGCAAAAAGGGCGGCCTGGGTATTTGTCAATTGAAGCATGGAAGCTGCTACCTCAAGGTGCGGCTTGGCCCGCTCGAAGAAGTTTGCGGAAAATCCTTTTTTGAGAGACAGGGCAACAATCTTTTCAAGATGATCTAAAAGGGGCATGTTTGATACCATGACCGCTGCCTCGCTTTTTAACGGTTCGGTAGTTTTAGAGACGCCCGCTGTTTGTTCCTCTTTCGCTTTCATTTGTATGCCTCCTCTTGCTTATCTTTTTTTGCCATACGTTTAAGCTCGGCAATATGCCACTTCCAATCGTCAACCAGTTCCTGCGGTTCCAGAGGCTTTGCGTAACATCCCTGCGACAAAAGCCATTCCCGGACTTTGTCGTATTGGGTACTGGTAAAGGTGATAATGGCGCCGTTTTCCGTATCGGTAAAGGTCTGGTCCTTTGCCCATCTGCGCTCCTTTACCCAAATGGATGCTTCATCATAGAAACGAATTTTAAAGGTACATTTTACTGTCCCCGCAAAAGCGCCAAAATTACTGCCGTCCGCCTGGGAACAGTAATCGTAATCCTTGGGGAGCTTAAAGGTTTCGTTGATGACGGCAGCGTTTTTTATCCGGCAAAGCGAGAATATCCGTATCGCTTTTCGTTCTTCGGAAAAACCGTAGAGATACCAAACCCCGGAATCATACAGAAGCTGATAGGGCTGTACACGGCGGCCAAAAGTTTCTTCGTCCCAGGCGTTGCGGTAATCAAAGGTGATGATCTTGTTGCCTTTAAGTCCGGCGATTACCGTGTCCCAGATAGCGGAATCTACCGGGGCGGATGGCGGCGGGGGAACGACAATCCGGTTTTCGTACCATGTGGGATCTTCGCCGTCTTCAAGGGGGGCGGCTATACCGTCCATGAACTGCTTCGCCGTTTCGTAAAGCGGGGTATCCCGGTAAAGTGAAAGAAAGGTTTTTGCCATACCCAGGGCCAGCATATCTTCGGCGGTGGCGAATGCTGCGGGTACCCGGTATCGCTTTTCAGAATAGCAATAGCCCCGGTGAAAGGTGTCGTATTCAATGGGCGCGTTCAGAGTATCCCGCATAAACTCAATATCCCGGCTGATGCTGGCTATGCTGGTTTCGTACTTTTTCGCCAAATCGCGGGTATTGGGAAACTTGCCGGAGGCAATCTCCCGGTCTATGAAATAGATACGCGACAGTTTTGTCCGCCTGGACAGGCTTTTTCCGTCATTCATGCTATAAATATATCATGTATGTCTATCATATAGTGAGAGACCTGAAAAGAATTTACATCTTTCTCCCATAACGAGACTGAAAACAGGCTATTCTATAAGTGCGGTTTTCTGTTTCTCGATATAACTGTTTTGAGCTGCGGTCATGTTGCCGGCCCGTTGCTGGAGGACGGCCTTTTCTATCATGTTGATTCCGGGAACCCGGAGAACATTATTGAGCCGGGTGCGGTGGGCGATGCACGCTTAGTGTTTACAAACTCCTAGCAGTCTGTCTATTTTACCCCGTTGATTGCAACTCCCAGGGCGGCCCTGTCCCCCAGGAATTCCCCCAGTTGGGCGGGCAGGATGACGCATTGCCTCCGGGAGAGGGCCAGGGCTTCCTGCTCGATGACCGATTCCACGATGGTTCTGAAAAGTCCTTCGCTGCGGGCAAAGATGCTTCCCAGAACAATACACTGGGGATTCAGGATGTCAATGAGGAGGGCAAGTCCCCTGCCCAGGTAGAAGGCGCAGTTTTCAATGACATTCCGGGCTTCCGGTTCTCCTTTTTCGGCGGCGTCGCAGATATACTTCCCCGTTTCCTGCCGGCCCGTTACTTCGGCGTATAAGCGGCTCAGGCCGCCGCCGCTGCAGTACCCCTCCCAGGAGCCCCGCTTGCCGTACCCCTCGGGGCCGTCTTCGGCAATCCTGATATGCCCTACCTCCCCTGCCAGGTCTCCGGCGCCCCGGTATAGCCGGCCGTTCAGGATAAGCCCGGCGCCCAGACCGGTACCGAAGGTGAGGAAAGCCATATCACGGTAGCCCCGGCCCGCGCCCCAATACCACTCCGCCAGGGCGCAGGCGTTGGCGTCGTTTTCGAGGAAACAGGGGAGGCCGGTTTTTTCCCCAAGGATGGACAGGATGGGGACCCGATCCCAGAGGGGGAGATTGGGCGGGGAGAGGATAAGGCCCTTGCCACTGTCCAGGGGGCCGCCGCAGCTTATCCCCAAAGCGGTAAAGCGGCCCGTTTCTATGCCCGTTTCGGCGCTTAAGCTTTCAATCGTATCCAGCGCCCGGCTTATGACCGCTTCCGGTGAACCGGTAGTGGAAAACTGGTCCTTTCGGATCAACACGGTCCCTTTTCCGGAGAAATCTTCGGCCCCCTCCTCCCAGAAGGAAACCGCCGTCTTGGTTCCCCCGATGTCCAGGCCTATATAGCGCCTGGCGCTCATTGCGTATCCAGTTCGGACAAGGCCCTGTACAGGGCCCGGAAAAAGAGCCGGTTGTCCGCGGACAGGTAGCTCAGGGGACAGCCCATGCGGTGGAAGGTCTTCATAAACCGGAGATAATAGGCCGGATTATCCATGGGAGGTTCCCCGGTGTTCCAGTCCCAGCTTGCCTCCTGGAGGTCCACCACATAGATGCGGCAGTTCCGTATATCCGCCCCCCGCTGTTGGGCAACATTCCGGGCCATGGAAAGGGACTTCTCGAAAATCATGGGGGACATTACCGCGGAGCCCACCGAAAGGTAGACCCCCCCTTCCAGGTTGGATACGCTTTCCGCATAGGCAAGGAAATCCCGCTCCGCAGCCCTGCCTATGGCCGCTCCCTTATTTGCCCGGTGGGTATAGATGATGTCATGGCCGAACATGGGGTGGCCGGTAAGGGGAAGGCCCGCCGTATAGGCCGCAGCCTGGACGCTGTATTGGGGAAAC
>JAITNM010000104.1 GCA_031290475.1 Treponema sp.
GGCAGGGCAGTTCTTCATGATAAAGCCCTGCCGGAGCTCGGTATTCTTAGGCAGGCCCTTCAGCGCGGCCCTTTGGGAAGAGGCCCTTAAAGACGAAGAAGAAATACGGAGAAGGCGGCGGCGGGGAAGGGCCTACATAAAGTACGTCACGAGCAACACGGTTACCTTCCTCATTGCAAGGCGGGGCAAGGGAACCGGTGAAATTCTTGCCCTGCGCTTAGGCGACCGGGCCGAACTTTCGGGGCCCCTGGGAAATAGCTGGACAGATTTTCTACCCCCCGTAACGGCGCCCGGCGATAAACCCCTTGCCCTGGTTGCCGGGGGCATCGGCGTGGCGCCCCTTTCCGCCCTGGCTGCGGAACTGGCTGAGGACAGCTTTGATTTCTACCTGGGACTCAGGACGGGCTTTAAAACCATGGAGGAAAAAGCCGGCCTCCTCGGGCCCGCCCTCCTGAACCCCCGCAAGCTCATTATCGCAAGCGAAGACGGAAAAGAGGGCCTTCGCGGCAAAATTCCGGATTTTCTTGAGAACGGCGCTTACCGCGCTGTTTTTGCCTGCGGCCCGGAACCCATGCTTAAAGCCGCGGCGGCCAAATGCAGGGAAACCCTTACCCCTTGTTACATCAGCCTGGAACGGCGTATGGCCTGCGGCGCCGGGGCGTGCCTGGGCTGCACGGTTACTACCACCGGAGGAAACCGCCGCTGCTGCGCCGACGGGCCTGTCTTCAACGCGGAAGAGGTTATCTTCGATGAGTGATAGTAATACTACGGTTGACCTTTCGGTAACGATTGCGGGAATAACGTTCAAAAACCCCGTGATCGCCGCTTCGGGGACCTTCGGCTACGGCAGGGAATATTCAGGGCTTTTGGATATAGGGAGCCTCGGCGGCATCTGTACCAAGGGGCTTACCCTTGGCCCCCGGAGCGGCAACAGGGGGATACGGCTCTGGGAAACCCCCTCGGGGCTCATAAATTCCATAGGCCTTGAAAACCCCGGTATCGCCGCCTTTATCGAAAAGGAACTCCCCGCCCTTCGCTCCCTGGGGCCCGTGGTAATCGCCAACCTTTCAGGTTCAACCGTAGAAGAATATGAGGAGGGGGCAAGGCTCCTGGATAGCTCTTCCATTGACATGATCGAACTCAACATCTCGTGTCCCAACGTAAAATCCGGCGGCATGGCCTTTGGCCTGGACCCGGAAGCCGCCGCTTCCGTAACCGCCCCGGTACGCCGCGCCTCTTCAAAGCCTCTGGTAGTAAAACTATCGCCCAACGCCCCCGATCTAATTGCCGTAGCCAGGGCCTGTATCAAGGCGGGCGCGGACGCCCTCTCTCTGGTCAACACCTTTAAGGCAATGGCCATAGACATCCACAAGAGAAGGCCTGTATTTGACAATATTACCGCAGGGCTCTCGGGGCCTGCCATTAAACCCATTGCCCTCAGGATGGTATGGGAACTTGCCGAAGCGGTAAAGGTCCCTATTATCGGCATGGGCGGCATCGCCGGCGCCGAAGACGCCCTGGAGTTCCTCATGGCAGGCGCCTCCGCAATAGAGACGGGTTCCGCAACCTTTGCCCGCCCCGGAACCATGAATACCATAACCTCGGGGATTTACGATTATATGAAGAAGTATAAATTCAGGGCCCTGGATGAATTACGGATAGAGAGAAACAGGGGCAGTTAAGGCAGTTTGTCAATAATGTGTCTACATTATTGACAAACTCGAATTAGCGCTGCTTTAATCCTCCGTCCGGATCAGGGCTTCCCGGAATCCGGCGGATCCCAATTTGCCCGCTATAGCTTCTACTTCATTCGCCGGTACTCCTGCAAGGACTACCCGGTAATATTCTCCGTTCCGCTCGTAGGAAGGGCTGAGCCCTGCCTTCTTGAGCTTTTCAAAAGCATCCGCCGCGTTGCGGGCAACCTTGTAGGAACCAACCTGGATACGGTAGTGCTTGCCGTTTCCCGCCTGGGGAATGCCGGGCCGTATCGTCGCGGGCGGCAGGGGATAGGGCTGGGCGGTCTGAACTGCGGCCGGCCGCACGGTCTGAACAGGACGGGCCACAGGAGTCTTTGCGGGAGCCGCAGGCTGCTCTGCCGGGCGGGCGGTAAGACGGGCTATAGGGGGTGAGGCGGGAAACACCTGAACAAAGTCCTCAGCGGCATCCACCTGGGCCCTGGGAAGGAGCGGTTTCTGCGCGGCAACAGTATCATTCCGGGGATTGTCATCCAGGGGGTCCATTACCGGTCCCCCAAGTTCATCATCATAGGCGGCAAAGGCCGGCGGTTCCGGCAGCGGGAGTATCTCGTCCTTTGAAGGGAGATCCCGCCAGGGGGCGGCTTCCTTGCCGGTTCCCTGTAGGGCAATTTGGGAAATACTTTCCACTTGAACAGGCGCCGTACCGGTAGCCACCATATCAAGCTGTTCCGCCGCAGCCTGGGAAACATCGATAATACGGGCGGATACAAAGGGCCCCCGGTCGTTTACCCGCACCGTAACCGAGCGGTTGTTGTGTTTATTTGTCACCTTAAGCATGGTCCCAAAGGGCAAGACAGGATGGGCGGCAGTCAACTGGCCGGGATTGAAAATTTCCCCGGAAGCGGTGGGACGCCCCGCAAATTCCTTGCCATACCAGGAGGCGATCCCCTCCTGCCGGAAAATACCGTATTCCACGGACTCCGTCTGGGCCCCGCAAATTCCCGCAAGCCCAAAGCCGATTAATAAGAACACTATTATCCTTTTCATAAACTCTAATATCGGCAAAATACCCGGGAAAAATAAGAAAAAGAGAAACCGGCCCGCAATTCCAAATTTAAACAAAGACTTTGAAATTTTGCCTTGAAAAATTTACTTGGGGTCCTGTCGGCCGAAAAAAACACAGGGCGCGCCCCGTGTTTTTTTCGCCGCCACCCCTCAAGTACGTTATTGAGGCACTTTCGATGGCGATCAGAATCAGAATTGCCGCCTTATTGGTGAGGGAATCACCAAAAAAACGGTAGTTGGCCGATAAAAACTGGACAGTTTTTGAATTTGGAATTACTGGAAACCGGCCCGCATTAGAGGAACGCTGATTAACGCTCGGTTGCGTTAATCAGCGCTTCCTTAGCAGCCTTGGGCTTGTCAGCCTTGGACTTAGCCGCCGCCCCCGTTACCCCGGTATTACCCAGATCCTTTATCCGTTCAATCTCATCGCGGATCGCCGCGGCCTGCTCGAACTCCAGGTTCTTGGCGTGTTCCAGCATTTCATTTTCCAGGGCCTTAATAAGATGCTTCCGCTGTTCGGGGATAAGTACATTGTAGGATTTTCTTAAAACCTCGATAGAAGCATTGGCGGCGTCCTGCTCTTCCACAGCATGGCGGGTAAGAATATCGGCAATAGCCTTCTTCACCGTAGCGGGGGTGATGCCGTGCTCCTTGTTGTAGATCATCTGGGTGTTCCGCCGCAGCTCGGTTTCCGCGATGGCGGAGGCCATGGCGTCGCTCATGCGGTCGGCGTACATTATCACCTTTCCCGCGGCGTTCCGCGCCGCCCTACCGATTATCTGGACAAGGCTCGTAAGGGAGCGCAGAAATCCTATCTTGTCGGCATCCAATATGGCAATAAAAGACACTTCCGGAAGATCGATCCCTTCCCGCAGTAAATTGATCCCCACAAGCACATCGAATTCTCCCTGGCGGAGCTGGGTGAGTATTTCTACCCGCTCAATGGTCTCAACTTCACTGTGGATGTAGCGCACCTTAAGGCCCAGGCCCGACAGATAATCTGTCAGATCTTCCGCCATCTTTTTCGTAAGGGTGAGGATAAGGGAGCGCTCCCTCGCGGCGATACGTTTGCGCACTTCCCCGTAGATGTCCTCCATCTGGCCTTCGCTGGGACGCACCTCGATCTCCGGATCCAGCAATCCTGTGGGCCGGAGGATCTGCCGCACTACCCTTTTGGACTCTTCCATCTCCGTCTTGCCCGGAGTTGCCGACACGTAGATGCACTTGTCCAGGCGCTGGACAAATTCGTCATAACGCAGGGGCCGGTTATCCAGGGCGCAGGGCAGGCGGAAACCGTAGTCCACAAGACTCGTCTTCCGGCTCCGGTCCCCCGCGTACATGGCGCCGATCTGGGGAAGCGTGACGTGGCTTTCGTCAATAAAGGTGAGGTGCTTCTTCGGGAGGTAGTCGATGAGCGTATCCGGCGACTGACCGGGCTTTCTCCCCGACAAGGGGGCGGAGTAGTTTTCAATGCCCGGACAGTAACCCATCTCGGTAAGCATTTCAATATCGTACTCCACCCGGGTCTTGAGCCGTTCCGCTTCCAACAGTTTTCCTGTGCTCTTAAAAAATTCGTAGCGCTCCTCAAGTCCCTGCTTTATGCTGTCCAGGGCGTTTGCGATCATGCTCTGGGGCATGACGAACTGTTTTGCCGGGTAGATCATCGCCCGGTCAAGCTCTTCCAGAACCTCACCGGAAATAGGATTGAAACGGCGTATCCGTTCCACCTTTTCCCATTCCAGGTCCACCCGGTACGCGTCTTCCAGGTACGCGGGGAAAATTTCCAGGGTATCCCCCCGGCGGCGGAAACGCCCCCGTTCCAGCACCGCGTCGTTCCGCTCGTACTGCAATTCCACCAGCCGGCGGATAAGGGAGTCTACCTCAATGGTATCGCCCCGGGAAAAAGAGGCGGTCATCTGCCGGTAGACCTCCGGGGTGGCAAGCCCGTAAATGCAGGAGACCGTGGCGACGATGATCGCATCCTCCCGTTCCATGAGGCTCCTGGTGGCGGAAAGGCGCATCCGCTCAATTTCATCATTTATAGAAGCGTCTTTTTCTATATAAAGATCCCGGCTCGCCACGTAGGCTTCGGGCTGGTAGTAATCGTAGTAGGATACAAAGTACTCCACCGCGTTGTGGGGGAAAAAACCCTTGAACTCCCGGAAAAGCTGGGCCGCCAGGGTTTTGTTGTGGCTTACGATCAGGGTGGGCATCTGAACCGCCTCAATGATCTTCGCCATGGTAAAGGTCTTCCCCGAACCGGTGACCCCCTTCAGGGTCTGGAACTGGTCCCCCCCCTTAATCCCCTCTGTCAGGGCGGCAATAGCCTCCCCCTGATCTCCTGCGGGCTCAAACGGGGATACGACTTCAAAGGGACGCATACGTAAAAACCTCCCGGGCAACCTCGGCCCCGTGGAATTATCCAATAAAGGAGGCGAATTGACAAGGGAAACGTAAGGGAAAGCACCAATTCCAAATTCAAACGAAGACATTGAAATTTTGCCTTAAAAAATTTACTTGGGGTCCTGTCGGCCGAAAAAAACACGGGTCCTCCCGGTGGTCCCGCCCATGTTTTTTTCGCCGCCACCCCTCAAGTATGTTCTTGAGGCACTTTCAACGGCGTAAACGCAGATGGTGACTGACACCAACGCGTTACCCTTTACCGCACCTGGCGCAGCCACCTGTCGCCGTGGACACCTTCCAGGCAGCGGTCGATGGGGTTCACCCGCAGATCCATGTCTTCCAGGGGGATGACGCCCAAAAGAGTTTCATCGCCTTCGGGAAGAACTGTCGGGCGGCTTGAGGTATACCGGTCTTTCCAGTGGATGTCAACCAATTCGGCATTAGTACATTTCTGCGGCACCTTACCGGCAAGAAACACCATGTCTTCTTTTTCAATTTCCAGGCCGAGCTTTTGCCGCAGGGCCTCGGTGATGACCAGCGGCCCCGCCCCGGTGTCCACCACCGCGTCCACGGTAA
>JAITNM010000045.1 GCA_031290475.1 Treponema sp.
GGAACCGGAATGGTGTACGTCAGAGTTATAAACCAGTCCACCCATGATATTACCAAGGTCCAGTACCAAAAAGTTGCCACCCCGATTGACGGCGCGTGGCTCGAGTTTATCGGCCACCCCATCCAAATCCCCCGGAGCGGGGGGCAAAAACTCTTTGCCCTGAGGCCCGCCTCGTATACCTTTTTAATATCCGGGCACAACTGGAACCCGACGCCCCTTATGGCTCTGGTCAACGGAAAAGAGTACGTTATAATTGTCCGGGACAACGATGCGGACCCTAAGATAGTCGGCCCTGACGGACTGAGTCTGCCGCTTAATACTAATTTGACCCTCCTGGTAAAAAAGCCGTCAAGTTACACGCTACCGGATTATACGGCAATCAATGAGACGGACTATTTGGGAAGCGTAAGCTGGCAGGCCGGTATTTCGCCGCAGTTTGAAAACGATGCCACTTTCCGGGGCGGCATGGTGTACCAGGCGGTGGTCACCCTGACGCCCAAACCGGGATACACCCTCGACGGTATTCCGGCGAACTTCTTTAGCTACAGCGGGGCGATAGCCACGAATTCCCCGAACAGCGGCGTGGTAACCATTACCTTCCTGCCCACCGACTTTACGACCCAGTGGTATGTTTTCGCGGGGGGGAATGACGCGAATACCGGGCTTAGTGACACGGCCCCCCTGGCAACGGTGGATAGGGCGCTGGTGAGGATGCGCAATGAATACTCCCTGGCTACCTGGCCGAGGAAGGGCCATGCGACCGATGAGCAGAAGGTCAGCATTAATATCAAGGGGACCCTAAGCTATATAACCGGCCCTTCCAACGGTATGGTCTCTATAACCGGGACTAACGCGTACCCGGAGATATACCTGCAAGGTTATGGGGCCGGGACCAATGAGGGCTTCCTTGACGCCGCCGGGAGAAGCCGGGTGCTGTATATCTCGGAGAACAACCGGGTAACCCTGCTAAACCAGCTGACCCTTAAACGCGGGTCCAACGACAAAGGCGGCGGGGCGTATATCGGCGGCGGCGGCTTGCTTACCCTGAACGGCGGAACCATCACGGGCAATGCCGCGACCGGTAACTATGGCGGCGGGGTGTATCTAGCAGCCGGCAGCATTTTTATTATGAAGAACGGAACAATCTCGTCTAATACCGCCAAGACAGATGGTGGAGGGGTATGGGTCGCCGATGGCGCCAATTTTACCCTGGAAGGCGGTACAATCGAACTGAATAACGCGACCGATGGTTACGGCGGCGGAATATCAACCGGCGGCGTCTTTATGATGAACGGCGGAACAATCTCACAGAATCACCCGGCCATCAGTGGCGGCGGGATAAGGGTTAATGGGGGAAGCGCCACCATGACCAAGGGGATAATTGAGCTCAATACGGCGATCAGAGGCGCCGGTGTATATGTGATGGACGGTACCTTTACCCTGAAGTCGGAAGGGATAATCCGGAAAAATAGCGCAAGTCAAAGTGGCGGCGGGGTGGGTGTACTTAGCTCCTTTATCATGGAAAACGGGACAATCGTTTTAAATACCGCCCAATGGTATGGTGGCGGGGTGTATGTTGAAACGGGTTCCACCCCCTCCCTCCACACCGTCTTCACAAAGACTACCAACGGCGTTATTAACGGAACTGGACTCTCAGATCCAAACAGTGCAAATTACAACGGTAATTCGGTGTATATAAATGCCCCTTCCGCCAGTTTTACTAAGTATAAAAACAATAGCGTGACGACTGTCACGATTCAGTTTGATACTAACAACTATCCCGTCTATTCTGGGACGCTAATCTGGGACTAGGGATTAGACGCCTGGTGCCGAACCGCGCCCCTCCCGTACGGGAGGGGCGCAATGAGGGGGCGGTTTTGAACTCGTTAACGATTTGCGCGTGGTCCGTGATAAAATTCCAGAATTTCTTGCCTCAAAAAAAGTAAATACCGGCGCCTTGAAATTACTACAGCAATTCCAAATTCAAAAAACTGTCCAGCTTTTATCGGCCAACTCCGGTTTTTCAGTGATTTCCTCACCAATAAGGCAGTAATTCAGTATTGAACGCCATCGAAAGTGCCTCAGGAACATACTTGAGGGGTGGCGTGCGACCTTGGCCGGCCAACCTTGGCCGGACGACCAAAGGTCGCAAGTAAATTTTTCAAGGCAAAATTTCAATGTCTTCGTTTGAATTGCGAATTGCCGGCGCCGCGTACTTTACCATTATATATGCCGGGGTTATGATAAAAAAGGAAAAATTGAATGACTTCTGAATGGAACAACCGCACCCTTTTTAATTTGCTTTGGCCCCTTATAATTGAACAGGTCTTGGCGGTAACCATGGGCGCGGCGGATACCATCATGGTAAGTTCTGTTGGGGAATTTGCCGTTTCAGGAGTCAATATCGTTGATAATATCAATAACCTGCTCATCATTGCCTTTTCGGCCCTCAGTACCGGAGGCGCCGTGGTGGTTAGCCAGTACATAGGCCGCCGGGATCCCGAAAATTCCCGGCTGGCTTCCCGGCAGCTGGTCTACATCGTTACCTTCGTATCCATTTTAATCATGGCGGTAAGCCTCCTCTTCAGGCGGCCCCTGATAAAACTCATCTATGGAAATATTGAAAATGACGTAATGGACGCCGGGGCGGTTTATTTCCTCATCACCGCGTTTTCCTATCCCATGTTGGCCATTTACAACGCCGTGGCCGCCCTTTTCCGCGCCCTGGGGCAGAGCAGGGTAACTATGCGCATAGCGTTGCTCGTAAATATCCTCAATATCGGGGGCAATGCCTTCTTTATTTTAGGCCTCCGAATCGGCGTAGCCGGCGCCGCCCTCTCCACGCTGATAAGCCGGACCGCTGCGGCGGTGATATTGCTAACCATGCTGATCCTTAACCGGCGGGATCCTATCAGCCTTTCGGGGATCTTCAAATTCAAATACGTCCGGTCCATGGTGCGCAATATCCTGAACGTGGGAATCCCCAGCGGCCTTGAAAGTTCCATGTTTCAGATAGGCAGGCTCCTAACCCAGCGGATCTTTCCCACCTTCGGAACAGCCGCCATTGCCGGTAACGCCATTGCCAGTGTGATCAATTCCTTTTCCTTTATGCCCGGCATGGCCTTCGGTATAGCTTTACTAACCGTGGTAGGCCAGTGCGTAGGCGCCGGTGATTACCGGGGTGCAAAAAAGAATACCGCAAAAATAATGAAACTTTCCTACCTGACAATTTTTGTGATGAACCTGGGGATCTATATTTTTATGGAGCCCCTTATCAGTCTCTTCAGCCTGAGCGGCGAGGCCCACAGGATGGCAAAACTTTTCCTACAGGTTCACTGCGTATCCATGGTTTTAGGCTGGTCCATGAGTTTCGGCCTGCCCAACGCCCTCCGCGCTGCCGGGGACGCCCGGTACGTTATGATCGTCGCCACAGTCTCCATGTGGATTGTCCGGGTGAGCGCCGCCTACCTTTTATCCTATGTTTTCAAAGTGGGCCCCCTGGGGGTATGGCTCGCCATGGGGGGCGACTTTCTCTGCCGGGGGACCTGTTACCTGGTCCGCTGGGTAGGAGGCAAATGGCAGAAAAAGCGCGTCATTGATGATTAGGGAAGCAACAGCCTTCAGAACTCCATTGATTATTCAATAGCCTTGAGGGATTCGGCCATTTTTATGCGCCGGATCTTTCCCAGCATGAGGAGATCCACGGCGCCGGAAAAGGCCAGGGTGATTGCCGCCGAAAGGATGAAACTTAAGCCGCTGATGCTGCGGCCAAACATGAGATCCGGGTTTTCCGCCACCGAGATAACAAAGCGGTGGAGGGGAATGCCAAGGACAAGTCCCGCGGCGCTTCCCAGAATAGAGAGGATGACTATTTCCCGGAATATGTAGGACGCAGCCTCTCCCTGGTGAAAACCCAGGACCCTGAGGGTGGCGATTTCTCCCCTTCGTTCGTTGATATTGATGTTGGTCAAATTGTAAATCACGAGCATTGCAAGGGCGCCGGCGGCAAAGATGAGCACCGCCACTATGATGCTGATACTGGAAAGGAGGTTGTTGTAGGATTCCTGGGTATAGGAACTAAACTCCGCCCGGTTCACCTCTTCGCTGGAAAGTATTTGCGTACTCGCCCGGTCCTGTTCCAAAGGCTTTTTTATGCCGGTTTTTACCAGGAGGGTTAA
>JAITNM010000078.1 GCA_031290475.1 Treponema sp.
GGGATCGGGAACGGAGCCCCGGAGACGCAGGGTGGGGAAGGCCCCGAGCTCTATGGCAAGGAAGTCCCGATTCTCTTTTTTGTTCCGGATAATGCTTATGCGGACCCCTTTACCGGCAAAACCGGCTTCGCGGTTCTCGAACGCCTGTACTGTTTTTTCCCTGGCCGCGGAACCATCCAACAGTTCTCCTGTTTTTTGCATCAAGGTGGAACAGGCGCCGAGGATAAGGGTTAGTAAAAACACTTTAAAAAAGTACCGGTATTTCAATTTTCAATAACTCCATTTAAAGCCGAAAGAAACCATGGGGATGGGCAGCCCGTAGGATGCAACATTGGCCCCGGCGTCCACCCGGCCGGTATAGTCGTTAAATGTGACGTTGCCTTGGGGGGTATAAACAAGGGAGAGCAGGTTTTCTGTGGCCAGGTAGATTTCGGTCTGGACCCTGCCCTTCCGGTCAAAAATATAGAAAGAGATCTTAATGTCCAGGGGCAGGGCCCAGGGACTGCGCTCGTTGTCATCGTACCAGGATTCCCGGCGGAATTTCTGGATGATGGTGGGCTGTTCCCCATTCTTAACTTCCACAAAACTCTGGCTGTCTTCGTCCCAGCGTTTCTCTATGTATTTGCCGTCCCGGTATTCCACAACTTCTACCGGGTAGGGGGCAATTACCTCCCCCACTTTATTAACAGGATTACCCGAGGCAAAACCGAAACGGCCGGAAATACTCAGCTGCTTAATGGGTTTGAAGTTGAACACCAGATTGAAATTGTGGAACCGGTGGAAGGAAGGCCAGTACCAGTTATCCCCCACATCCCCGCTGCCCTCCGCCGCAACCCGTGAAGGCTCCCGGTACCGCGCGTGGGTAAAGGTATAGGAGATCCAGCCGTCCCAGTAACGGGACTGGAGTTTCATAAGCTGAAAATCAAAGCCCCAGACACGCCCTTCTCCGTCAAAATTAAAGACGAGATCCGTTGTGTTTTCTTTCATATTGGTAGTAATGTAAGCCCGGTCAAAAACGTATTTATAGTACCCCTCAATATTAAAACTGATGCCCCAGCCAAAATCTATCTTGGTCCCCAGTACCGAAGTCCAGGAACGGTTCGGCTTCATATCAAAATCGTTGAGCCCGGTTCGCTGTTCCATAAAAGAGATACTGTCGTTTATTGACGAAAAGAGCCCGGTGCCAACAGTGGCGGTAAGAGAATCAATAGGGCCATAGTTATTCAGTATGCCGAAATCCACATTAAGACGGGGGTTCAAGGCGGGCGCGGTTTGCAGGGTGTACTGTGACTCCAGGGAGGTATCGTTTCCGATAAAATAGATGTGGTCCACCCGGAACCCCAGTTCTCCGCCGAAACGCTGGTTTGGCGTTTTGTATTCCAGGAGGCTGTAGGCGGAACTCATAAAGGCCTCATTCTTCACGTTCATTTCGTACCTGAAGGGGTGGATAACCCTGGCGGTTTGGAAGGCCGGGTCCCAGGGGTTGAACAAGGCCAGGTTCTGCACCGTTTCCACCCCTTCGGTTAAAACTATCAGCGGGATGGGCTGTTCAATAAACACATCGATGCCTTCGTATTCCTGCCACTGGGTAAAGAGTTCCTGCACGCCTCCCGCAATCAGAAAGCCTTTGCCCAAATCCCAATCCAGGTCCACCCGTCCCTGGGCGTGGGAAAACTTGTTGTCCGAATCAATGGCGGCGTTTATATCCGGCGCGTGGTAGGTCCCCCCAGACAGATTTATTCCCCGGATTCTCAGTGTATCCCCGTATGTAGACAGAAACTCTTGATTGTAGGCCACGGTCACGTCGTTTTTTATTGCCCCTTTGGCCATGAGCTCGGTAAATCCCGCACCGGCGGTAGTCCGCAATACCATTGAAGGAATGGGGTTCCAGATGAATGAGCCGATACCGAAACCCTGGTAATTATGGTAATCAAAGTCCATGTCGATGTCGCCCTTGACTTCATCATCGTCGTAGTCGTTCCGGTAGGCGGCCCCCACGCCGTCGGTTCCGAAAAAGCCGTTCAGGGCGAACTCCGTATCCGTGGTAAAACGGTAATTGGCGGAAAGGGCGCCGGAGCGGATATAAGGGGCGGTAGATACCGAATGGATCGCTTGGAGGGGTTCGTTGGAGGTCCAGACCGTGGCCAGTGCCTTGGCGGCCCAAACCAGGGGGTCCCAATAGGTCACCCTGCCCATGACGAGGACGCCCCCCTTGCCCCAAAGGGGGAAGGAAATGTTCAGATTAGTGGTACTGGTGGAGAGCCCCAGATCTACTTCAGTTTCGGTGGGGTTTGGCTTCTTGGATGTTATCTCCAAAAGCCCGGAAATCGTATGGCCGTAGCGGGTGGAAAAGACCCCATGGGAAAGCTGGGCGCTGGAAATCATCTTTGGGTCGAAGATTGAAATGCCGCCTCCCCAGTGATAAGGGTTGGAAATGTAAAAACCGTCCAGCACCGCCATGAGATCCCCGGGATCTCCCCCCCGGATGGAAGGCATGGCGTTGAACATCCCCGCGTAACCCACACCGGGCAGGAGTTTTATGGATGACATAACGTCCTCGATAATACCGATTTCCGCGGTTCTGGTCAGTTCTTCCCCGGAAATTGCCACGCTCCTGCCGCTTCTGGTTTCGCTCGCCCCGGGACGCGAAGCTTCCAGGACCAATTCCCGGTTCTCCATGATTCCGCCCAGCTTGAGCTGAACCGTAAAAACGGATACATCCGGGGCGATACTGAGCCGCCGGTTTTCATACCCCGGATAGGCTGCCTGAATAAGGGCGGGGCGGCCGTCGGGAAGGGTGATACGGGCCCGGCCGTCCTCATCGCAGACGTACTGGACGCTTTCCGTTCCTGTTCCTATGCGGATAACCGCCCCTTCCAGGGGGATGGAGAGATCCGCATCTTCCACGGTAATATCCACTTCACGGCCAAAGAGAGACAGGGTAAGCATGATGAAAAATAAAACCCAGCCGGAACGGCGGCCAAATCGTTTCACAAAAGACCTCAATTCAGAAAATTGTATAATAAATTGTATATTCTGGCTACTTGACCGCCCCGGCTGCGGGGTTATATTTAGTATAGATTATGAACAACAACAGTAGTGAGGGTATCGATCCCCACCGTATACGGGCCCTGGCCCTTGATTTGGACGGCACCACCCTGGCGCCCGGAGCGGTACTGCGGGACAAAACCCGCCGGGCTTTGGGGAACTGCCTGGACCGGGGGATACAGGTGATCTTCTGCACCGGGCGTTCGGTGGCTTCCGCGGAACAGTTCCGGCGGGCCGCCGGCGCGGAAGGGCCCATGGTGTGCTATAACGGCGCGGAAGTGGTGGATATGCCCGCCGGGGAGATCCTGGGGGCGTTTCTGCTGGAACGGGAGATCGCGGAATTTTGCGTAGACCTTGCCCGCCGGGAGAAGATCTACTACCAGGCCTATTTTCCCGGAAAAGCCGGCATAGAGGGGGAAACCCTCCGCGCCGATAAAGAGGCGGAGGGCGCCGAAATTTACCGGAACCACACGGGGGTCCGGGCGGTTTTTGGGGACCTAAAAGACGCCCTTGGCGCGCCGGACTTCCGGGGCTGCATCAAGGGGCTCTTTATCACGGAGCAAGAGGTAATGGACCGGATCCGCCCGGAGATTGAGGCGCGCTTCCCCGGCAGGGTGTACCTCACCCAGTCATCGCCAACGTTCCTGGAGGTATTGGCCGCCGGAGTCTCCAAGGGCGCGGGGCTCCGTCTTGCCATGGAAAAGCTGGCACTGCTTCCGGAAGAGGTAATTGCCATAGGGGATGAGGAGAACGACCTCCCCATGTTTTCCGTAGCCGGCCATTCGGCGGCCCCCGCAAACGCCATAGAGCAGGTCCTCAAAGCGGCAAAGACCGTCATCCCTTCCTGCGGCGACGACGGCGTGGCGGTTTTTCTGGAACGCCTTTTCGGGTTTTAGCGGCAATTCAAGTTTACCCGCAAAGGCGCCGGGCGCTGAATTTAGTGCGTATCAGAATGATTTTTCTTAAAGACCACAAATCTTTGTCCGATATAATTTAATCCCGTAAACAGACACATACCGGTAAACAATGCGGCGTTATCCCGTATGATGTGTGCAGAGTCCTTGAGCAAAAAATGTACCGCCGGTTTTGCTATTCCATAAGCCAAAAGATAACAAACGGCAATATTGATGATAAACACAATTACCATAGAGAAAGCCCGTTTTCTGACTTTGAATGTCCAATATTTATTCAGGAAAAAACTCAAAATGCTCCCCACTATATAATTCGCCGCTGATGCCGGCCAATAATCCCATCCGGCAAGATTATACAAGGCGAACATAACGGCGGAACCTGCAAGGGTATTTATAATCCCAACAAGCATAAATTTCGCAAAAACAAAATCGACAATCATTAGTTGTCTAATACTTCCCCGTAAATTATTGACGCGGAAGGATATCTAATGACAATAAAATCATCGTCCTCATAATCAGGCCGCATTTTCGAGAATGGCCGTTCCGTCTTTCGGGCCAAACTCCACTCCTCCAGGGTCAAGAGAAGGAAAGATTCCTCCGGATGATACGAGGGGTCAAAAAATTTGTTCGGATTCAACCATCCTTGAATGCGAAAATTCTTTTTATCGGGGTTTAGCCCATACGGCTCCAGGCCCGCCAATCCAATCCGCCCATTGGTCAATTCCGTTGTAGCATTAGCATTCTCGAACGTAGCAAAGCCGTAATCAAGCCGGTTGTCCAAGAGGTACTGTATGTACCCCTTTCTAGCCGAAGTTATATCATCTCCAGCCATTTTTTGAAAATTCAAAAAACTCTGTCCCAAAATAAACAAAACGATTGAAGCAATAACCGCTATACGTTTCAGGTTCGTATAATTTTTTTCTGTATATTCAAAAAACATCGCAAATAACGGAATGTATAATATCATAAAAGGTATAAAATACCTTGGGGTAACTGGTTCATCGGCTATTACAAAAACAAAAATATTAAAAACAACCGAGGTGATGAAAAAAACCGGCATAAATTGTTTTTCGGCCGCGTTTTCTCCCGCGTCATTTGTGTGCGACAGTAGACGAGATAATCTGAGAGTAATGACAAACAACACGACGGCCAAAACAACCGCCGCCGCACCCATTATGCCCTGGGCTGATAAAAGCGAATTTCCCGGATAAAGACCGAAAAAACCCGCAAGACACGCCAGGCACTGGCCTAATTTTGTTGCAAAATTAGTATATAAATCTTCTGTGAGCATATTTTCAAACGAATGAAAATTATACTTAAAATGCAGCAAATAATTAATGATAAATCCGAACACACATACGATAAAGCTGTATATGCCGAGAAACAGGGGGAATTTCTTTTTTCCCTTTATCGCCGGTATATATACCGCAATAGAAGCTATCATAAGCGGGATCTGTATATTCATGAGAGAACGAATACCCTGTATGCCAAGTACAAGGGACAGAGCTGTAAACAGCATAAAATCAATGTTTTGTGATACCGGTTTAACTGTTTCCGTATTTTTGCTAAGTCTGAAAAACAATCCGAGGCATAAGAAAAGCTGAGCCGTAAAAAATATATAGTAACCCCCGAATGTCATTCTCTCCCAATATTCTGTTGATACCGGCATAATCAAAAATAGGGCGGTAATGAAAATCCATTTAGTTTGAAGCTTTAACTGTCTTGTCATAAAAACATACGACAGGATAAGAATGCTATTGTTCAGAAAAACAGTAAGCGAGCGGATTAACGCCCAGTTATTAAGAGCGCCTAAAGCCTTAAAAAGCGGCATAGTAAATATCGTTTGATATATCAGGCGGATTTCCGTTGAATAGTGCCAATGAGGGGTTACAAACCTGTTTTCATCTGCTAAAAGCCTGCTCAGTACCATTTCGGAAGACAGATCGCCGTGCAGCCATTGGCGTCCGTGTGTATATGAAAAAAACGAGATGTAGCCCAGCGCCAGTACGGTTATACCAGCTGACAGTATTGAAACCGCTTTTTCATGTTTTGCGTCTTCCAAAAATTCCGTAATTGTCTTAGAGAAAACGCAACACAAGAACAGGGCAAAAAAAATAGCTCCCAACAACGGCAGGGACAACAAAGGCAACAGACGATTTTCAAAAGTTCCTTTTGAGCCGCGCTGTGAAATATGAACTTTAACAAATGAAAAGATCATGTTTTGTACCGGCGGGAGCAGGACTATTATGCATAGCGCAATCCCGGCCAAAGCGAAAACGATCAACCCGGTCTGTAATTTTTTTGAATGATATAACCGGGCTATTGTCAATTCGGGCGATGCTTTATCGTTTTTCATAATTTTTCTCCCATATATAAAAATTGTTCGATCTGGTAACGCGGCCGCTGTTTTGTCTCAAGATAGATTTTTCCGGTATATTCTCCGACAATGCCGATTGAAAAGAGTATCAGGCCGCCGATTCCCCAGAGAGAACAGATCATGCTTGCCCAGCCGATTACCGTATGGCCCGTGAAAAAGCGTACAAAGAAGTATGCGATCATTCCGATACTGGTGGTAAGCAGAAGAACGCCCAGCAAAGTGATAAGGCGGATTGGCTTTATTGATAACGAAGTTATCCCCTGAAATGAAAAGCTCAACATTTTTTGCAGGGGATATTTGCTTTCGCCGGCGAAACGTTCACGGCGGACATAATATTCAACGCCGGTTTTATAACCAAGCATGGGAATAAGGCCGCGTAAGAAAAGGTTTACTTCTTTGTATTCCGCAAGCGCCTCAAGGGCATTCCCGCCCATCAAACGGAAATCGGCGTGATTGTAGACAATATCAACTCCAAGAAAACGCATAAAACGGTAAAAAGCCTGGGCCGTTATTCTCTTAAAAAGACGATCTGATTTTCTGTCTGAACGGATGCCGTAAACAATCTCGCATCCGCCGATATATTTTCCAACCATTCGATCTATGACATCAATATCATCCTGTAAATCAGCGTCTATTGATATTTCTACGTCAACATATTCTCGAACCGAAAGCAGTCCGCAGAGAAGCGCATTCTGATGCCCCCGGTTTTTCGACAATTTTATACCGCCATAAACCGATGGAACTTCAGCATGAAATGTTTCTATTAAAGGCCATGTAGCATCTGTCGAGCCGTCATCCACAAAAACTATTTTTGATTTTTCCGAAATAATATTATTAGTCTCAAGTTGTTTAATCTTGTGGGCTAGTTTTTTTGCTGTTTCAGATAATGCGGCTTCCTCATTATAACACGGCACTATAATTGCCAATGTTGGTTTACCGGCGTGTGTTACACTCACTTGATCCTCCCTTTCATTGTCTTTGCCATCTTCCGGTCCCCCAGGCTCATAATCCGGTTGTCCTCCGGGTCCGTCATGGACTTCACCTTTTCATTCGCCTCTTCCAGTTTCTGAAACACCCAGTAAAAATCATCCCGGCCTTCACGAGGCAATGTCCGGTATCCCGCAACTAAACGGGCATTTTGTTCCTGCCTGGTCATGGC
>JAITNM010000079.1 GCA_031290475.1 Treponema sp.
ATTCTCTGGAGTATCTCCGCGCCCTGTATGAAGCCTGCCCTGTTTTCTCTGGCCCTGATGAACTTTGTGGGGAACTGGAACTCTTTCCTGGTCCCCCTTATCCTCCTGAACAAGCCCAGTCTCTATACGGTCCCCATAGGGATAATCAATCTTAACTCCGCATACCGTAATGATATTGCGGCGAAAATTGCGGCCCTTGCCCTGGGGACCCTTCCCCTGCTTGCCCTTTTTGCCGCCACATCAAAGTCATTTATCCGTGGTATTACCATGGGCGCCGTAAAAGGCTGATTTTTTCATACCGCTTTATCCTCCAAAAACATCGCTTTTGGAGGTAATTTTTTTGGAGGAAAACTATGCAAAGAGCCGTCTATTTTCAAACATGGCTGCCCCACCGGCCAAACACACACCCGGTTCATCCCATGAAAAGTCAGGGGATGATTGAAGACATAGAGCGTAACCATGCGACTATGCTGGCCTGGAGTATGATGGGAGGCGGGGCGGTATCCCTGCCTTTTTTGGAAAGTCAGATTGACGCTCCCGTGCCGCCCCAGGCCCGTTTTCATGGGTACATGAACGAGCGGGAATTTAACGAGGAATGCCTGCGCCGGGGCATTACCCCCTACGCGGTTATCTATCAGGCCCAGAACTGGGAATTTCCCGCCCGGTTTAATGAGGATAAAACACGGATATTGGAAATAAATATTCTGCGTCATGAGGGAGAACACGATTGGTACGGCCTCAGGGAATTTACCCAGGACGCGTATCCGAAGCTGTTCCCCAAAAAGTTTGCGGATTATTTTCCCAATGGCCTTGTGAACAGTGATGGTGAAAAAGTCACCGACCTGTGGCAGGAATGCGCGGCCCGGACCATTCACGGGGAAGTTTCCCACAGCTTTTGGGTTGAGGTTGAGGGGTACACCCAAACCTGTAACGGAACCTGCCGCAACAATCCCGTATGGCGTGAGTATCTGAAAAAACAGATTGAAATTGTCATTGACGCCGGGGCCATAGCGGTACAGCTTGATGAAACTGAAAACCCCCTGACTACGGTCGCCTATGGGGGCTGTTTCTGTAAGGACTGTATGAAGCTCTTCCGCGGCTACCTGAAACGCCGCCGGGACGAAGGCGCCCTCTGCAAAGAACTTGCGGAGATGGATTTGGATACCTTTGATTACGCCAAGTACCTTAGGGACCGGCATATCAACTGGCCCGAACGGCTTAAGGATATCCCCTTTGCCCGGGAATACTGGGAGTTCCAGGTAGAAACGGAAAACAAATATTTCCAGGAGATCGTGCAGTATGTAAAAGACTACGGCAAAAAATCAAAGGGCATTGCTATAAAGGTGAGCGCCAATTTCTTTAACCTCCACATGCTCTACCGGCCTTCCCTGGATTACGTGGACCTCTGCGTCACCGAGAACCGCCGTACCATCCTGCGCCGCCACGAATGGTACCGCATGGCCTCGGGCTATACCGGCGACAAGGACCTTATCCTGACCGAAAGCCCCTATGACGGGTTTATCCAAAAGTTCGTAGAACATATACACAACGGTAAGGCCGATGATTATTACCGCCTCTTTGTGATGGAAGCCGCCGCCCACGGTATTGCCATGTGCTACCCCTACGGCGCGTGGATGGGGCGGTTTGCCCGGGACGCCTTCTATGCCCCCCGGGAAACCGCCCTGGAGGTGCAGAACTTCCTCTACGACAATGAGGGGTACTTCGGCAAAAAAACCGCTTACAATGTACTGGTACTCTACGACTACCGTTCTAACGTGTTCCGGGACTGGCAGAGCGGGCAGGGTGAAATCCTGTCAATCGGCGATGCCGAGGATCTGTTAAGCTACACCATTTCCTACGATGACCGGGCTTCCTGGGTTCCCTATTTTGAAATCGGGAAAAAGCTGATCGATACGCGTATTCCCTTTGATGTCTGCATCCTGGGGGACGGCGGCCTCACGCCCGATACTTTGAGCGCAAAGGATCTTGCTTCCTACGATGTTATCGTCGGCGCCGACTGTGGTTTCCTGACCAAAAACCAGGCCGCGTTACTCCGGGAAGCGGCGGGGAAGAAGAAGTTCTTTATCTTCGGCGCCTATGGGGAAAATCTTCCGGGGGAGGCGGATGCCGCGGGAAAGGCCGGGGCGGTTCTCAGGGGCTATGGCGCAAAGCCGAAAGAAGCGGTACGGGAATTCTGCCGGGATATTGACGAAGCCTATGCGCCTTTGCGTATCCTGGACTGGGATAACGGAGATTTCTATGTTCAGCAGACTATTGCCGGCGGCGCCGCGGTGCTGCACGTCTTCAACTATGACTTTGACCAGGAAACCCACCGGGCAAAGGAAGGGAAACTTACGATTACCGTGCGCCATAACCCGCCGCAGGCGGTCCGCGCCCTGACACTGAACGGTTCTCCTGTGGGTCTTGAGTATGCTCCGGGGATTAACGGTACATTGGTGATACGGCTTTCCCGGCTGCCTTGTTATACCATGGTGATTATAAAATAGGGAAAAAAATGGGTAAATTAAAACCAGTATTTCTGCGTTGTGAATACACGGAAAACCCCATTGGGGTGCATGAAGCGCGTCCCGTGCTTTCCTGGAGATGCGACAGCGATCGCCCTAACGGCAGGCAGATCGCGTACCGGATCGTAGCGGCGTCAACAAAAGAAGAACTTGACGCCGGCGAATATACCCTCTGGGATTCCGGAAGGTTAGGGGGGGACCAATTCTACGGTATTCCCTATGACGGGACGCCCCTGGGAAGCGCCCGGCGGGCCTATTGGAAGGCGCGTATCTGGGATGAGGAAGGAGAACCTTCCGATTTTAGCGACGCCGCCTTTTTTGAAATGGGCCTCCTCAATAAGACCGACTGGAAAGGCCGGTGGATGAGTTTTCTTGGGGGCATGATCGGAAACGGTATTCAGCTCCGCTACGGTTTCAAAATACCCCAAAAGGCCGTAAAGCGGGCCCGATCATACATCGCGGGCATCGGGTACTACGAGCTCACGCTTAACGGTTCCCGGGTGGGAGACAGGCTCCTGGACCCGGGGGCCATGGACTTTTCCAAGACCATCCTTTATTCAGCCTGCGATATAACAGCGCAACTGCGCCCGGGAGATAACGCGGTAGGAATTGTGCTGGGTACCGGCTGGGCAGGGCATCCCAAGGCCCTGTTCCAGCTCAATATCGAATTTGAAGACGGCACGGTACAGGAAGAATGTACCGACTGGGGTATCGGCTGGCTCGTGTCCCGGGGGCCCATAACCTACAACAGTATTTATGACGGGGAAGATTACGACGCCCGGCTGGAAAAAGACGGCTGGGATACCCCCGCTTACAAGCTTGCGGATACCGGTGAACACCAGAGACCCGGCGGCTGGATACACTGCACCGTGGTGGAGCCTCCCGGGGGCGAGCTCGTGGGAGCCCTGTTGCCGCCGGTACGGGTTACGGGGAGGTTTGAGCCGAAACTGCTGCGTACCCTGAGTGACGGCCGGGAACTCTGGGATGCCGGGGCAAACCGTACCGGCTGGGTCAGGCTGCGGGCGTCCGGGGAACGGGGCGCCAAGGTATCGCTCACTTTTGCCGAGGTTTTGAATTCCGAGGGTGATTTGCAAATGCTGCCCATGCGCACCGCCCGCTGCCAGGATAGCTATATCCTCCGGGGGGACAAGGGGGTCGAGGAATACGCGCCCCGGTTTACCTATCACGGGTTTCAGTATTTTACCCTGCGGAAGACCGGGAACGTAAAGGTAGAATCCCTGTCGGTTGAATTTGCCCGCACGGATCTGAACCGGAACGCAAACTTCCGGTGCGACAACGAATTCCTTAACAGCCTTGCGGATATTATGTGGCATACCGACGCCTGTAACATATTCAGCGTTCCTACCGACTGCTGTCAGCGGGACGAACGCCACGGCTGGGGAACGGATCCCACGGTACGCATCGAAGGCTGCGTGTATCACTTTGACGCGGCTTCCTTCTTTGAAAAATGGCTGCGGGATATATTTGACACCCAAAGCGATGACGGGTACTTTGCGGATACCGCTCCCCATCGCTGGGGCAGGCGGCCCTGCGATCCCCAGGTGAACGTCCCGGCCCTTTTGCCCCTGCTCATCTATCACAGTTACGGAAACCGCCGGGCCCTGGAAAAAACCTATGAACCCCTTAAGAAGTATGTTCAGGCCCTGCTCGTGGAAGCGGACCGCCTGCTTGTTTCCCGGACCGGGTGGGGCGAATGGGCCTGTCCCCGGGATGAATGTATTCCCGAAGAATACGGGCCCGGCGCGTCCGCCAAAAACATCGATCCTACCCTGGTTTCCACCGCGTACCTGTACTATTCGATATCACTGGTGGCGGAGAGCGCCGCTATCTTGGGGAAGGAAAGGGAAGCCGCCTACTATCAGGATTTGGCAGGGTTTGTCCGGCAGCGGTTTAATGAGCGGTTTTTTAATTCCGAAACCTGCCAGTACGACAGGGGGAGCCAGAGCGCCAATACCCTGGCGGTAAACTTAGGCCTTTCGGATTCGAAATATAACAGTAAAATTGTGGAGAACATTGTTCAGGCCCTGAAGGATAAAGGAAATCATCTGACTACAGGCAGTATGGGTACGAAGGCACTACTGGAAGTGCTCTGCCGTGCGGGAAAGGTTGATCTGGCCTACGAAGTGATGAATGTTAAAACATGTCCCGGATTCGGCTACATGCTGGAACAGGGGGCAAGCAGTATTTGGGAACGCTGGGAGGCGGATACGGATAATAACATCATGAATTCCCGAAACCAGCCCATGCTTGCCGCGGCGGCAGTATGGTTCTATAAATACCTTGCGGGGATCAGTATGGAAAAGAACACGGCAGCCTTCCAGGATCTGGTCATTCAGCCCCACGTTCCCCAGGGCCTTTCCCATGTAGAGGCGGCCATGGATACTTTGGCCGGAAAGGTCAGCTCAGCCTGGGACAAGACCGAAAGCCGTTTTGCCCTTACCGCCGGTATACCCTTTAACGCACGGGCCCGGGTGATTATTCCCAAAATCATACCCGGCGCCAGGACGTTTAAGATAAACGGCGCCGAAGGGAAGGCGGAACGGGACGAAAATGGAGCATACATCCTCTGTCTAGGGGCAGGAAAATATGAATTTGTTCTACAATAATAACGGGAGGAACAGAGATGGATCAACTTAAGCCAACCGGCCTGCGTACCGAATATGCCGAAAACCCAATCGGCGTCCATTCGAAGCGCCCGGTTCTTGCCTGGCGAATAGACAGCGACCGGGCGGGGGGCAGACAAACAGCATATCAGGTAGCGGCGGCCTCAACAAAAGAAGAACTTGATGCCGGCGAGTACAACAGGTGGAATTCCGGAAAGGTTGAAGGAGACCGCTTTTCCGGCATCAGCTACGACGGTTCCCCCCTTTCCAGCGGGGAACGGATCTTTTGGAAGGTGAGGATTTGGGACGAGACGGGAAAGAGCGGCGACTATAGCGATGCTGTTTTTTTTGAGATGGGTCTTCTGGAAAAGTCCTGTTGGAAGGGCCGGTGGATGAGTTTCCTTGGAGGCATGGTGGGAAACGGTATCCAGATGCGCTTTCCCTTTAAGGTTGAAAAGAACGTCAAGCGCGCCAGGGCGTACATTGCGGGTATTGGGTATTACGAACTGCGGCTGAACGGTTCCAAGGTGGGGGATAAACTGCTTGACCCCGGGGCTACTGATTATTCAAAGACTATTCTCTATTCGGCCTATGATGTAACAGCACAACTACGCCAGGGAGATAATGTGGTAGGGATTGTACTGGGTACCGGTTGGGCGGGGGCCCCCAAGGCGATTCTTCAATTCAATATCGAATATGATGATGGTACGGTTAAGGATGTGGTGACCGACTGGGGTATCGGATGGCTTGTAGCCCGGGGGCCCATAACCTACAACAGTATTTACGACGGGGAAGACTATGATGCCAGAATGGAAAAGGACGGCTGGGATACGATGGAATACGGGCCAACGCTCCTCAAAGAACACCAGCGTCCCGGAGGCTGGATCCTGGGAACCATTGTGGAGCCCCCGGGGGGAGAACTCATAGGCGAGATTTCTCCTCCTGTGCGGGTTACCGCCGTCTTTGAGCCAAAACTGCTTCGCACCCTGAATGACGGCAGGGAACTGTACGACGCCGGGGCGAACCGGACCGGCTGGGTCAGATTGCGGGTTTCCGGGGAACGGGGAGCTCATATAAACCTTTCTTTTGCGGAAGTCCTCAATGCCGGCGGAGATCTGGACAAGGCCGCCCTCCGTAGCGCCCGGGCGGAGGATAACTATATCCTCCGGGGAGGCAAGGGGGTCGAAGAATACGCTCCCCGGTTTACCTATCACGGATTCCGGTATTTTACCCTGAAGAAAACCGGGAATGTAAAAGTAGAATCCCTGTCGGTTGAATTTGCCCGCAGCGATCTTCAGCGGAACGCTGCCTTCCATTGCGATAATGAATTCCTTAACCGTATGGCGGATGTGATGTGGCACACCGATGCCTGCAATATGTTCAGCGTTCCTACGGATAGCTGTCAGCGGGACGAACGCCTGGGGTGGACCACGGATACCACCGCCCGGGTGGAAGGCTGCGTGTATCACTTTTACGTATCGGCCTACTTTAACAAGTGGCTGCGGGATGTCTTTGATACCCAGAGTGAAGACGGTTATTTTGCGGATACCGCGCCCCACCGCTGGGGCAGACGGCCCTGCGATCCTTCGGTGAATACACCCGCAGTCCTGCCGCTCCTGCTCTACCATTCCTACGGCAACCGGAAAGCGCTGGAAGATTGTTACGAACCCCTTAAGCGCTATATTCAGGCGCTCATGGTAGAGGCGGATAAATTACTTATTTCCCGTACCGGTTTTGGGGAGTGGGCCTGTCCGGCGGAGGAATGTTACCCCGAAACATTCGGCCCTGGAGCGGTTTCGAAAAATGTGGACCCCACCCTGGTTTCAACCGCGTACCTTTGCTACTCGATTACCTTAGTGTCGGAGATAGCCTCCATTTTAGGGAAGGAAAAAGAAGCTTCCCTCTACCTGGATTTGGCAAATTTTGTCCGGCAGCGGTTTAACGAAAAGTTTTTTGATCCTAAAACATGTCAGTACGACAAGGGGAGCCAGAGCGCCAATACGCTGGCGGTTAACCTGGGACTTGCGGAGCCGGCGTATCAAAGGGCGGTGATAGAAAATATCGCCAAGAAAGTACGGGAAAAGGGGAATCACTTTACTACCGGTAACATGGGTACCAAGGCGATAGTGGAAACCCTTTGTCAGGCCGGTATGGATGACCTCGTATATGAGGTGATGACCAATCGCGGCTCCCCCGGATTCGGGTACATGCTGGAACAAGGGGCAACCAGTATCTGGGAGCGCTGGGAAGCGGATCGGGATAATAATATAATGAATTCCCGCAACCACCCGATGTTTGCTTCCTGCGTGGTATGGTTTTACAAGTATCTGGGGGGCATAAGCATGGAGCCTTATGCCGAGGCGTTCCGGGAATTGATTATCGCCCCCCATGTTCCCGGCGGCCTTTCAGAGGTAGAGGTAACTATGGATGTTCCCGCAGGAAAGGTGCGTTCCGCCTGGGAAAAATCGGCGAACCGGTTTATCCTGCAGGTTGAAATCCCCTTTAATTCCACCGCTCGTGTAGTTATTCCGGCGATCGTGAAGGGCGCTTCCTCTGTTACGGTAAACGGAAAACCCGGCGGGGTGGAAAAAACGGCGGAAGGCGCCTTTACCGTCACGGTTCCGGCGGGGCGTTATGAGTTTGTGCTGCGGTAATTTGCGAATAATTTATTTGCAAGGAGATAATGTATGGAGAAGGTACTACAGGGAAACAAGATTGTTTTAGGGACCTGTTACTATCCCGAACATTGGGATGAAAAAATGTGGAAGGAAGATCTCCTGCGGATGAAGCAGAACGGCATTTTTGCGGTGCGCATCGCGGAATTTGCCTGGAGTAAGACAGAGCCCACGGAAGGTAATTTTATCTTTGATTTCTTTGACCGTTTTTTAGAACTGGCAAAAGAGACGGATATGAGCGTCATCTTCTGCACTCCCACTGCAACTCCTCCCGCATGGCTGACCTTGGCCTATCCTGAAGTGCTGAACGCCAGGATCGACGGGACCCTCTTGCGCCACGGAGCGCGCAGGCATTACAACTACAATTCTCCGGTGTATCGGCGTTTTTCCAGCCGCATTGTGGAAAAACTTGCCTCCCATTACGGAAAGCATCCTAATATAATAGGGTGGGAGATAGACGGGGAACTTAACTGTGAGACCGATGTATTTTATTCTGAAAGTGATACTGTCGCCTTCCGGGAGTTCCTAAAAAACAAATATACTACCCTGGACGCCTTGAACGATGCCTGGGGCGCCGTATTCTGGAACCAAACCTATACCGCCTGGGGGGAGGTTTTTGTCCCCCGTCCTACGATTCATGATACGGTAAATCCCCACGAGATATTCGACTATATCCGCTTTATCTCTGATAGTACCTGTTCATTTGCGAAGATGCAGGGCGACATTTTGCGCAAATATATAAAGCCCGGGGATTTTCTTACCCATAACGGTATATTTACCAATCTTGATAATCACCGGCTTACCGCGGAAAGTTTGAATGTTATGTTCTACGACTGTTATCCTAATTTCGCCTACTGCCTGGACGCGGACCCCCTTAATTCCCGGGATCTTAATGATCGTAAATGGAGCCGGAATCTTTCGGAAGTACGGTCGATTTCCGGTACTGGCATCTTTGGCATCATGGAACAGCAGTCAGGTCCTCATGGCTGGAATAACCGGATGGAAGCGGCTGCTCCGCGTCCGGGGCAGATGACCCTCTGGACTTTACAAAGTATTGCCCATGGGGCGGATTATATCAGTTTTTTCCGCTGGCGGACTTGTACAAAAGGAACGGAAATCTACTGGCACGGCATCCTGGATTATTCTAACCGGGACAACCGGCGGCTTACGGAGCTTTCGGATATTTACAGAAAAACTACCGCTATAAAAGCTGTGGCAGGTTCCCGGTTTAAGGCTTCCTTTGGGGTGCTTAAGGATTACGACAATATATGGGATGCAGAGCTCGACACGTGGCACTCCCGGGTCAACGATGTAAGCGAAGCGGGCATATTCCAGGCTTCCCAGCTGACCCATACCCCCATGGATTATGTATACATTCCGGATTCGGAGAACAGCGCGGGAAAAGCATCCCTAAAGACCCTGCAAAAATATCCTGTACTCTTCTACCCCCATCCGGTTATTGTTACCCAGGAGACGGCAGCGCTGCTTGAACAGTATGTTAAGGCCGGGGGTACGCTGGTTCTTGGGTGCCGTACCGGTTACAAGGACAGCCGGGGGCAGTGCCCCATGGTAAAACTCCCCGGGTTACTGCGGGGTATATCCGGTACGGATGTGATTGACTATACTTTTATTGCTCCCGATGACAGCACCGTTACGGTTGATTGGGACGGGGAAGAAATAGAAGCCGCTGTCTTTATTGATGTTCTGGAACCCCTGGAAAACGGAAAAGTACTGGGGAAATTTAAACAGAATTATTATGAAGGAAGAGCCGGCCTTATCTGCAACGAGTACGGCAAAGGCCGGGTGTATTACTTCGGCGGGGCCTTTACCCGGGAAACAGCAATGGTGTTTCTGAAAAAACTGGGCATCGCCGAACCTTATCGGGACATTATCGATACCCCTGATTCCTGCGAACTTGTCCTGCGGGAGAGCAATGGAGAGAAATACTTATTTGTACTTAACTACAGTAAGCAGGGAACTGTAATTACTCTGAAAAAAGAACTGCAGGATCTCTATTCAGGCAAAGCTGTTTCCGGCAGGGTGGAACTGCCCCCCTACGGTACTGCTGTCTACGGCATGTAACCCGCCGGATGGTGTGCCATGCCGTAGCGGCTTAATGCCAATAGCTAGAAATCAAGCTGGTACATACGGAAAATATCAAGGCTATCCACCTGAAATTCCGTATAACCATCCTTATAAGCAAATGCGATGGGATCCCTGCCGGGAAGCCTTATTACGCTCTTTGGCGCCAGAGGACTTCGAACACTAACCGTAAATCCGGGGAGGTAGATCATGGGGGACAGATCCTGGATATTAATACAGTGCAGTTGAATGATGTTTTTTTCCGAATCGGTAAACACGGTGAATTCCGCCTGGGCTGGAGCGCCGGTTTTTATCAGCGGCTTTTCAGAATTTAGAAACGTAAGCAGGTTGGTAAATACCTGTTTGTGTACCCGCTGATTGCTTTCTTCAAAGGGAGATGCAGACCATATTATTTTTCCTTTTCCAAATTCTCCGTATACTACCGCCGGTGTTGAGGCGTCAATGCCCGGAGGATTTGAATGGATTGACGCGAAGCGGTGAGAATCCGCCGGATCGGTATAGGGCAGGGTTAATTCAGCCAGAACAGTATTACTGCCTGTATTTTCCGCCTGCATCTGTTTGTTGAAGATTGTCATGGGGTATTCTTTTGTATAGGCGCCGAAAAACTTTTGTCCTTCCAAAGTAGGACGCATATAGGTGATTTTTTCTTTGGTCAGCCCCTTTAAATCAATGCCGAGGAGCCGTTTTACAAGTCTGCCTGGAGTAACGCCGCTGATATAGAGAGAACCGCCCTGTTCTACATATGCGGCTAAGGCGTCTTCCTCCTCTTTTGACAAGGCGGTTAAATCGCTCAAAACAATTACTTTGTTTTCAGAAAGTCTTTTAAGCGCTTTATCGGTAATAACCCGGTAGGGGATGGCGGCATTGCGCAGAGCCTTTGCGGCGCCGAGAATACAATCAATATGCTGGTATTTCTCACCCCCCACAATAAGGGCTCTAACCGGCTCGTTGTTTCTTAAATCGTATTTAGAGGCGAAACTGAAATAAAGGCCTATATCTGCGGTCAGTTCTCCGGTGTAGAACGGCTCGTATTTCATGGTCTCCTCAAAAACTTTTCCGATCATTTCGTAAACATTCTCGTTCAGCGTTCCCCGGGGATCAATGGCGTCGATCACCAAAAAAGCGCCGTGGTGGGCATAGGTAAGATACGCATGAAGTTTCATCATTTCCAGGGACTTGGTTGTGGTATGATCGTTAAGGGAAGGATCACAGCGGGAAGTCATATATTCAAAAGGCTGATTAGCCGTCATCCCATAGTATAATTTGCAGCAGAAAGACTGTTGATCAAAACCGCCGTAAAGATCTCCTCCTACATAGTCTGAGGCATCGGAAGCGCTGCTCCGTATGCCAAAGGTCCAGGCAAAGGTTGCTATTGAGTATTGGTGTTCTATCGATAATTCGGGCCGGAGTTTTTTTAATTCGCCGGTAGTATAGGCGGTAAAATCGCTCATCCATCGTTCCCGGGCATCCTGAAACTGAAGCCAATCCCCATTGGTCCAGTCCACAATTTCGGGTATATCTTTCCCTGTTTCTTTTTTAAACCGGGCGCAACAGCTTGGACAGTAGCATATCATGGGCCAAAAAGCCATATCCAGGAAGATGCCTTTAAACTGATATTCTGTAACCAGCTCCGCGAATTGTTCCTTTAAAAAAGCCCGGTAATCTTCATTGTTAGGGCAGATAAGGCCGTACCGGCCGTGTCCCCCCAGCATAGATTCCTTTTTTCCCCTGCCCGCAAATTCCCCCCGGGAGGGCTCTCCGTCCAGCCCTATCATCCGCCAGGACGGACGGTTCTCGTAGACCCAGTTGTTATAAATAAGGCTATAATAGGCAATTACATCCATCCCTTCTTTATTGCAAAGTTCAAATACCTGTCCGATCTTATTTTCACTCTTCCAGGCGGGATGCATGGCGCCGGATTTGGAAGGCCAATTGCACCAGCCAACATGAGAATGGGTATAGATCATAGGACCTGCAATTCTTGCTTTTTTCAGGTTATTGAAAAATTTAACCGCGTCAAATTTGGAAAGAAATTCTTCATTCCACGATTCAATATGCATGTCTGTTAAGCTTCGCCGATAGCAGGTCTCAAACCACTGTTTCGCCATAAAAATACCTCCAAAAATGACTCTTCCCGCCAAGGGCGGCAGGCGTCGTTGTCCATCAAGTAACCGGTTTTATGGACAGCATATACCCCGCTAATCAATTATATTAAGAATATTGTAAGCACCGTGGCTGCGGCAATCCCGCAGAATACGGGAATGAGGTTTTTGCGGGCCAAATCGGCGGCAGGTACATCGCAGATGGAAGCTACCGGAATGACGCCCCAGGGAATAATGGTGCCGCCGCCCACCCAGATGGTAACCACCTGACCCAATGCGGCAAGGTACATGGCGTTGAAGCCGGTATTCGCGGAAAAGGTACTGGCGACAGAACCTACAATCGGCAGGCCGGAAAAACCGGAGCCGTCCAGACCGGTGATTACCGCCACCAGGGTCTCAATAATGGCGACCGGGATCCTCCCCAGAGAAACGACGCCGGAAAGCGCGTTTCCCACGTCTTGCAGAATATTCGGCGCGTCAGCGCCCAGCACTTTGGCGGCAATTTCACCGTTCCCCAAAAAGAAAAAGGCGGCAATAACTACAACGGGGGCAAAAATTTTCAGGGCAAACTGGAAACCGTCCTTGACATAATCGCTGATCTCCTCCAGGGATTTCCAGAAATCCCCTTTAAAGAGCATTATAATGCAGAGGATGAGCAGCGCGGTCCCGCCCACCAGGGCGGTGGCGTCCCCTCCGCGCAGGTTAAAACGGATCATAAGTCCAATATCCACTAAAAAAGCCAGGGGGGTTATGACGGCGACAAAAAGGGAAAAGGGGGTAATTTTTTTTACCTCCCGTTCCTGCACCGGTTTTACCGGCGCCGCCTGGATTTTTCTCATATCCCGCAGAAATAAAATATATGAAACCACGATTACTACCCCGCTCATGACGCCCCAAACAGGAATGGTGTGGCTCATAAAATCGGCCAGGTCCAGGCCGGCCGCCCCCGCAGTAATTTTAGGGGCGCCCTGGATAAAGTAGTCGGCGGAAAGGCCGATCCCATGACCAAAGATGTTCATGGACACCGCTGCCCAAATAGCCGGCAGTCCGGCTTTTATGGCGACGGGAAGCAGCAGGGCGCCGATCAATGCCACTGCGGGGGAAGGCCAGAGAAACCAGGAAAAGATGAGCATGACGGCGCCCACCACAAAAAATGCCGTCTGCTTGCCCCGTATCAGTTTTTTTAAGGGACGGATCATTAGTTCATCGGCCCCCAGAGAATTCAGCCCTTTTGACATGGTAGTAATGAGGGCAATGACAATAATTATCCCTAAGAGTTCGGTAGCGGAAACTACGATACTGTTGTAAAGCACCCCTACGGATGTAAGCAGGTTGTGGGTATGCGCAAGTCCCACGAGGAGAATACCGATGATACAGGGAAGCACAATTTCCTTTTTCATGAGGAGCGCTCCCATAATTACCACCGTGACGCCCAGATAAACCCAATGCACTAAAGCCATATTTCCTCTCCCTTAATGGTTCTTTGTCTTGATTTTATCAAACACCGTCTTGATGTTCAACAGAAGAGAACGCTTTTCTTCGGTGGATAATTTTTCAACGTCGATTATTTGGCTGGGGAAGGCAATTTCATGTTCATTGAGGAGTTTTATCACCTCTATTTTTCTCTCCACGTTCTTTACCCGGATCGGCGAAAAGGCTTTTACCTGATGGGCAATGCCTTTAAGGGAATATTCCCCTGCCTGAGCACATTCAATATCATCCCGCACGAGCATGTAGGTTTCATAACTCATAAGAATGGAATCCGGTTTTGCGGAAGCCTCATAACGGGCGGCAAGATTTACGCTGTTGCCAATGATGGTATAATCCATTTTTGTTTCCGAACCAAAATTGCCAATAGTGCAATAACCGGTGTTAATACCGATGCGGGCATGAAAGGGCCGTTCAATCCCGACTTTGGCCCATTCAACACGGAGTTCCGCAAGACGTTCAATCATCCCCATGGCCATCATTACCGCCCGCATGGCATGATCCTTGTCTGAGGTAAACTTGGGATCCCCAAAAAACACCATGATGGCATCCCCTACGAATTTGTCGATAGTACCGCCGTATTTTTCGGCGATGACAGACATATTATCAAGATAGGAGTTAAGCAGAGAAGACAGATCTTCCGCTTCCATTGATTCGGTGGTTGCGGTAAAGTCGACAATATCGGAAAAGAAAATAGTGAGTTTTTTGCGGGAATGTTTTTTGGTTGTTACTTCCTGGTCGCCTCCCACAATTGAGGCGTAAAGCTGGGGGGAAAGATAGTGTTTCATCTTGTTATTCAACACTTCAATGGTTTTTGTCCGATCCTCAACCTTTTTTTCAAGTCCCCGGTTCATCTCTTCGATGGTAAAAATTTTATCGTTGAGCAGCGAACGCATTTCGTTAAAGGCATTGCTAAGCCGCCCGATTTCATCCTGTTCCTGTACGTTGATTTCATGCCGCAGATTTCCCCCCCGTACAATGTTAACCCCTTCAAGCAGCTTCCCCAGGGGGTTCAAAATAGTGGCGGAAACCCGCAAAACGGTAATTGAAACCGCGATGATGATACATATAGCAATCAGCACATAAATAAGCGCGGCCATTCCAAAAGTGGCTATATACGGAAGCGATGAAAGATAGACATGCACTACCGCGACAGGTTCTCCGTTGGTACTAAAAATACAGCGGTATTCGTTAAGCCCCGACCCCGCAAGGGCAATCTGTTCGGTGTCTTTTTTAAGGCGTGTAATGTTATTGTAATGTTCAAGGGTTATTGTCATATCCGCTGTTGCAATAACCGGTTCCGCCTCCGCGTAAACCGCAATATCACTGTTAAGATTCCGTGAAAGCCTGACAAAAAAATCAATGTTTTCGGTAAAAACAAAACGAACCATGACAATTCCGATCATCTCGTCGTTCCGTTTTATGGGAACTGCGGCAATATACGCAGGGAACGGATAATGAAAGCCGTTGGTAAGACTAACGCTGTCAATTATTTTACGATCTTTGAGTGATTCCTGAAGCAGCACCTGTTCTTCAGCGGTGATCTGCTTGCGGCCGTTAAATAAATCGGAATCGCTTTTTCCGATATCAGAGAGGATGTTACCAGCCGTATCAAAAATAGTAACATAATACCCCCCTTCTTTTTTTACGATAGGCATAAGATATTCCGTCAGCTTCGAAGCGCTTCCCAGGTCAATGCCTATTTGTATTGAACGGTCGGATGCGATGCTTTCCGCGGTACGTAGAGTTTCGCTTTTTTTCGATTCCATAAAAACGTCCGCCAGTTGAATCTTGTTCCGGATAAGGTTTGTGGCTTCGTTTTTGGTAAAATAATAAAAGTAGACCAGAGAAAAAAGGCTCATCAACAGCACAATGGCGATTGATATGATAAGAAATATTCTTTGCAGGCGGTTTTTTATGGAATCATCTTTACTTATGATAAATTCTTCAGCTTTCATTAAGAGGCTCCTTATTTTTCGGGATATACAAACTGATCGATACTGGAAAGAATAGACAGCGGAACGGAAAATCCTATTTTCTTAGCCGTATCCAGGTTTAAAATGATCGAGGGCATCCCTTCGAGCATCTGCGGAAGCGAGCGGGGCGGGACGCCGGAAAAGATGGCCGCGATTTTATCGGCGTTATAAATACCGAATTTTTCTGTTTCTATTGAAGATATACCGAGCATAATGCCCTGACGTACCCGGATATCCCCTTCAAGGGCAAATGAAGGCATCTTTGCCGCCAGAAGAATCGCCGCAACTTGATCGGCAATATCATATTCGGTAAGGGCGGTTGAAGCGCCCAGATATACCGCGTCCGAACGGGAGGCAACGTCCCGGAGCGCTCTAAGATAAAGGACCGGGGTGTCGGGGGCTATTCGTTCTTTAACATTGGTATTGCGCACGATAGTAAATCCCCTTCTTTGGGCCATCATCTCAACATCGTTTACCGCCCCGTATGAACGACCGTAATCATCGTCTCCGTACACAATGCCAAGCCGTTTAAAACCGGTAAAATCATGAAAAAGCTGTATTTGCCGCTGATACTGTTTGGGATCAATCCGGCAGGTTAAAAAATCCTTGCCGGAATCTTCTACCGAAGAAACATATTTTCCGCCAATCGGGTCTGTAATGCCTTCCATTAAAACCGGAATAGGATAATTCGCATAAGAGTCAAAAAGTTTTCCCGCCACGCTGCCAAAGGCAATAATCAGATCCACGTCAGGTCTTTTGCCGGAAAAAAATGCCCGTACCGCGTTATTATTCTGCCCCCATTCAAGGTCAAATACATATTCAGGCGGGAATTCAACATAATCGCTAAAACCTTTAGTCCTTTCCACTATTTCGGAAACAGAAAGACCGGAGGGAATAGTCATGTTACGCGCCCAGCCTGATGAAATAAGCCCCTGTACAATTCCCCGGAAGTGTTCGTTAAATTCCCAATACAACCCGCTCTGAAATACCGCAATCTTAAAGGGAGAACCATCCCCCCGAATCCTTGGGAGATGCGTATCGTTTGTCAAGTTTGTTATTTTTGCGAAATTGGTAAAACTGGAATCCAGTTCGCTGCCTGAAGATACATTTACCGGGGCCGAACCATCCCGGGAAAGGTAGATTTCGTCGGAGTTAACAATAATATCAACCGGCACTGGAAACCCGATTTTTTCCGCAGTCGTAAGATTCACCGCAACATCAGGGATGCTTTCAAAGATCTGATTCTGCGCCCGCGGGCTTTCCCCTCCGAATATATGCGCCATTTTTGTCGCCGTGTAGGTGCCGGAGCGGATCATGCCGCTTGACGCGAGACTGAAGAGGATGCCGTCTTTAACCCGGATGGAACCTTCCTGCGCAAAAGATGGAACCCTCGCCTCGTCCAGAATCCCTACAATATCGCGTATAATATCATACTCGGTAAGGGCGTTCGGCGCGCCGATATATACCGCATCGGAACGGGACGCTACATTCCGGATTGCGTCAAGGTAGAGCGGAACGGTTTTTTCATTCAGTTCTTCGGTCATGTTTGTGTTCCGCACAATTTCAAACCCGCGTTCGGCCGCAACGGCTTCCACGTCCCGCACCGCGCCGTACACCCTGCCGTATTCGTCGTCGCTGTAGGCAATACCGAGTTTTTTAAATCCGGTTATTTCGTGAAAAAGCCGAATCTGCCGCTTGAACGCCTCCGGGTCGAGCTTGCCGCTGAAAAAATCTTTGCCCGAATCCGTTTCTGTAAGGGTAACTCCCGCGGCAACAATGTCGGAAACCGCGTCGGCGACAACCGGCAGGGCAAAGGAGTCCTGCTGATAAAACATTTTCGCCGCGGCGGTTCCGTAAGCTATAATTGCGTCGGCGTCAGGGATACGCCTTATCAAACTGTTTTCAACAGCTCTGTTGTTGTCCCCCCAGTCCAGGGAGAAAAACAGTTCCGGCGGAAACTCAACATAGTCGCTGTATTCCGTTTTGCTGAGCCAGAGGATAAGCGAATTAAAGGAGGTAACAAGCTGCGGAACGACAACAGGATCCGCCCAGCCGATATTGGAGAATCCTTCAATGAGTCCTTTAAAATTATCGTAGTATTCCCAATAATCTCCCGAAATAACTACCGCAATCCTGAATTTTCCGTCCTGGGGAGTACGGTGTGGAAGAGGAACCGTTTCTTCCGGAGCAGTCTCCTGGAAAGCGGAAGCGCTGTCTTTTGCAGGCATTTTTAAATGCTGTTCAACCCAGGCCGTTTCACGCGCATTGCCGCTCCAGTAATTATTTGATGAAAGGCTCTCAAAATTACAGGCGCCAAAAAAACACAACAGTAACAGAATAACCGGCGCGTACATTTTTTTATGCATGTTTTTTCTCCCATCGTCCGTTTTTCCCAAAGAAGAGGAACGCAATCGCGCCAATGACAGACCATATCCCGATAATGAACATGCTTGATGAAAATCCCGCATATATAATTATGGTACTGGTCAGCGTCGGTATTACAACCGATACTATTTTTTCAATCACCTTATACGATTGAAGCAGATTCTCTTCAGATATGCCCGGAACATTTCCGGAAGAAAGGTACAGTTCTTCAATGGCGTCGATGCTTACATTGTCAAGCCCCATGGCGATAAGGACCGCAACGAAAACGAAAAAACCGCCCGCCGGATACAGTTTAAATGCTATAAGGGCTATTCCAACGCAAAGCGCGCCGATGGAAATTAAAAGCTTGTCGTTCTTTACACGATCGGAGAACCGGCTGATAAAGGCCGCGCCAAGGCTCACAATACAGAATATACTGAGGAACCGCCCGATATTACCCTGAGACAGGCCGAGGGTATCGCTCATATAAATGGGCAGCAGGAACTGAAACAGCCCCAGATAGATAAGCTGGAAGGGTATGTTGACGCAGAGAAGATAGACGATGACATGGCGCGATGCCAAAACACGGAAAAACTGATCAAAGGTAACCTTTCTGTCGTCGGTTTCCTTTTTCTGTTTTACTTCCGCCGCACGCTTAGTAGGATGGATACAGAAAACAGAAAAAACTAAAAAGAACAGGGCAAACACAATCGCTACCCAGATGCCGGCCGCGTAGCCGAATTTATTCACGATAATGCCGCCAATGGGGATAGAGCAAATGGACGCCGCGGCAAAGGCGGCGGCATTGGTCCCAAAACCGGTTCCCCGTGTTTTATCGTTTGTATAGGTCATAACCAGGGATGAAGTGCTCAGGAGTATGCCGCCGTATCCAAAGCCGGCTACAAAGCGGGCGAAAATGAGGAACATAATGTCATCTTTTGCAATTGTCATCAGGGACCCCGCAATGAACACCAGGGCCATAATGGCGTAACGGACGCGGATACTCAGGCTTTTTATAACAAACAGGGTGATGAACATAGCCGCCAGCACTCCAAGCATATACGATGCTATGGGAAGGCTTGTGGCATTGCGGGCGTTCACGAGGCTGTTGTTAACGGGGTTGAGGAAATATATATGCTGAATGTACAGGGGCATAAACGAAAGGGGGACAAAGGCGGCAAACATAAAAATAAAGGTGCTGATTTTTATAAGCCGCAGGCTGTCTTCCTCGTTGTTGGCGGACAGATTAAGGCGGCGCTTTCTGAGGAAGCTGAGGCTGCCAATGAAGGCGAGTAGATCCTTAAGAATAAACGCAAAGATAAGGGCGATAATGATAATGGTCCCCGAATCAAGGGCTATGTCGTTCAGTATCGCGTTAATCATGGGGCGGTTCAGACGGAGAACAAGATAGCCGTTTCCGTAGATCGACGAGAGGGGAATCATCGTCAAATCCCCGTCCTGGCGGGTAAGCCATACTTCGGAGGCCGCCGATTCCGGGGAATCGTCCCTATGGGCTCCATAAAGAATGCTCAGGTTAATATCGGTGATATATATATCCGAACAGTGGGGGTTTCCCGCGATTCTGTTTTCAAGATAGGCGTCGGCCCGTCCTAAGTCTTCAATTCTTACCTGGTAATCAAGGGGCTTTTGCAGTTCTTCCGCGATTGATTTTGCCAGCACTGACATGTTTTTATTAAACATACCGGAAATAGACATATTATAAAATCCGTAATTACTGATAGAAAAATAAAGCTGTGATGACAGTATCAGTATAACGGTAATAATCGTTTCCTTCCGTTTATGTTCGGGAAGCAGCCGGAACAGCAGGAAATACAGGGAAAGGGCAATAGCGAGAAGCTGCAGCACCAGAAAGATAAGCCGGTAGACGGCTTTTTGAATATACGATTGTATAAGGTTTTCGGAGAATTCGATTAAGAGGGTGCCTTCAAAAAATTTGTTTCCGGAATAAATGGGGATGCAGATATAATTAGCGTCAAGAAAGTTTACTATTACAAGGGGAGAGCGCCCGCCCCCTTCAGGTATATCTTTTCCTTTATCAAAATAGAAGGGAATGTTTTTTTGAGCGATACTTGAACGGCTTGAATACAGAATGGCATTATCTTTGTCGGCAACATAGATATTCTGAATGCCCGTATCCTTTCTGATTACCGCCAGAAGAATCTCGTCAATTTGGCCTTCCAGCTCCGCGCTGTCGTTAAGTCCTCTTAAGGGCTGCTTCAGGGATTCAGAAAGAAGCTCGGTAACCAGTTCGTCCAGGAGGTATATTTTCTTTCCAAGGTTAAGGGCGGTTTCGATCTTTCCCTTGATCGCCTCGCCTTCTACCCTGAATTGGGCGACCAAAGAATCGCGGTACGCCGATTCAAAACCCGACAGATCGAGTACCGCGTTTACCGTAAAGGCGATAAGCAGGATGATCCCAAAACCAAGAAATCCTGACAGGAACGTTTTACCGGTTTGCACTCGTCTTCTCCTTATCGTATATTCCGGAAAGGGCAAAAGCATTCCCCTCGAATCCTTCAAGGGGAATGCGGGAGGAGGTATCGTATCCAAAAAAGACGCCTTCTCCCATTCTGAGTTCCGGAGCAAGCCCCGCGATTCCGCCGGAATTAAGCAGGGTTTCGCCGGAAACAAAGACCCTGTCCGGCCTTGCGTAAGAGGGGAGTCCGGCCAGGGCCTGAATATCGCTCAGCCGGGTTTTGATCGGGCTTTTGGCGCATTTTTCCGCAAGAACCGGAGGCAATTGCGCAAAATTTGCCATATTGCCGTCGGCGATACCGGTTAAGGCTTGCGTTCTGGAGAGGTTATGAATGATAGGAGCGCGCTCAACTTCAATATACGCCATAAATTATGAAGATTATACCAAAAATTTAAAAATAGATCAATGAGCTTGGACAAACTCTAAATAGTTGAGCTACTCTCCCATGTACTTTCGCAGCTTCCGCAATACCTCGTCCATATCGATGGGCTTTCCCAGATGGTCGTTCATTCCCGCCTCAAGGCATTTTTCAATATCTTCCTGAAATACATTCGCGGTCATAGCCACAATCGGGATGGTTTTGGCGTTTCCCATATCCAGGGCGCGAATTCTGCGGGTTGCTTCAAAGCCGTCCATTTCGGGCATGTGAATATCCATGAGTATGCAGTGATACTTTTCCGGGTTCTCCCGGAATATACGCAGCGCTTCTATTCCGTTTTCCGCGCAGTCAATCGTCACCGCCGTATCCTCAAGCAAAGCTACGGCAATTTCCCTGTTTATCTCCACGTCCTCAACCAAAAGTATGTTTTTGTTTTTGAAAATATTTTCTGTGGATGTACCTTCCGCCCTTGTCTTTTCGGATGACGCTCCCTGGGCTTCGCCGGAATAGGCATAGGGAGAAGGAACCGGCGCGGCGGTCATCCATATCGCCGCTTCACTAATTTCCGCCTCCCCGTTCTGGATAGCGATTTCAAAAATAAATGCCGAGCCCTTTCCCGGTTCAGACTCGACCCAAATATCCCCTCCCATGAGTTCCACAAGACTCTTGCAGATAACAAGCCCGAGCCCGGCGCCGCCGAATTTGCGGGACAGCTTTCCGTCCCCCTGTTCAAAGAGGATAAAGAGTTTATCCTGCTGTTCCGGGGCAATGCCTATCCCCGTATCGGAAACTTCAAAACGGAGCGAACAGATTTCCCCTTGCCGGGAAATCTGCGTGACCCTAAGGCCTACCAAGCCGCTGTCGGGGGTAAATTTGATGGCATTGGAGAGCAGGTTTGTGAGAATTTGGGAAAGCCGCTTTTCATCGGCAATAATGGTTTTTGGTATAGCCTTGTCTATGGAAAGTTCAAAACGATGCTGTTTCTCATCCAGCCGGAAGGTCATCATTTCTACCACATGGTGTATCATCTTCTGGAATTCGAATTCATGGTTAATCAGCTCCAGCTGTCCCGCCTCTATTTTTGACATATCCAGAATATCCGTGATAAGTCCTAAAAGGTGTATTGAAGCTTCATTAATTTTAGGGAGGCAATATTTCACCTTTTCCATATCTCCGATATTCTGCCGGGCAATAGCGGTCATGCCGGTAATGGCGTTCAGGGGGGTGCGCATCTCGTGGCTCATGCGGGCCAGAAAATTAGTCTTTGCCGCATTGGACTGTTCCGCCAATTCCTTGGCGGCGATGAGTTCCTGCTCTGCGATTTTAAGGTTACTGATATCAACACTGTGCTGCAAATGGGCAAAGGTATAATCGTTCCACTCAATGAGGGTACTGGTGTTTTCGTAGTACCGTCCGGTGAGGGGGTTGAATTCCTCCCATACCTTTACCTCTCCGCTCTTTTTTTCGAGTTTTAAGATGGGACAGAAGGAACACTTTCCGTTTTGGCCCTGCTGGAGTACCTGCCAGCAGGGTTGGCCTATAGTCCGGTCATCCAGCTTATAGGCGCGCTTCATGGATTCGTTGATAAAGAGAATCTTGTCCGTCTCAATATCAGAGACAAAGAGAAAGGCGTCAAGACCGTTGAATATGCTCCTGAAAACGTTGGTGGACATGGTAGACTGGGAGACCTTTTCCAGTACATCGTTGATAGATGAAGAGAGGATCTTTATCTCTCTAAACAGGGCGTAACGTTTTACCGGGAGCCGGTTTGCGGAGGTGATCCGGTGAATATCCCGGATAAGGTTTTCCATGGGGTTGAGAAAGATCCGGTTAACCCAGATGTAGAGGAGAAACAGAGCCATAGTAATGAGGGAAACCAGGACCAGGGCGATCCGGTGAAGGTCGCGGAGATTTTCCCCTTCCGGGTTAACTCCCAGAATCGAAGGGATGATACTCCGGATAAGTACCACGGTAACGGTTGTAAAGAAGATCAACCCAAAGCAGAGAAGAAGGAGGATCTTTTTTCGCAGCGACGGAGGATTTCTCTCCTTGGATAACTTTGTCCGCAACTCCTTTCTCCTAAGGAAGCACTGATTAACGCAATCGAGCGTTAATCAGTGCTACTTTAATGTAGTATTTGCGTAGTGAAACGAGCAAATACATAGGGATACGCTGAAAAGCATCGAGTTTTTCAGCGTATCCCTAAGGAAGCACTGATTTATACATATTATAATCATATCACAAAAAGAAATTTTATTCGCCTCTTCGCGGCGAATATTAATTTTTGAGCTTCTCTATTATTGAGAAATTCATATAATTTCACGATAGTATTGATTAGGGGCAATATAATGCATTTTGGCTCAGGGTTTATGAAAGAATTTATGTATAATATGGTTTTTTTTGCCAAAACCCTTAAAGGCTCCCTGTATTTTTTCTTTCGCGGCCAGACCGCCCGCCGCATTCTTATTATGCAGATCCTCTTCACCTTTGTAGAAGCCCTGGGTATTTCCTGCCTGCTGGCCCTGGGGATCGGCGCCGCGGTGAACGCCATCGGCATGCCGTTTCTTGCAAGCTTTTCCCAGGAGCGTTTCATTTATCCCCTGCTCATCACCATCATTACCCGGGAATTGGGGCCCCTTCTGGCGGCTTTTATCATCATCGCCCGGTCGGCTACGGCCATTGCCACCGAGATTGCCGGCATGGTGGTCTCCCACGAGGTGGAAGCCTATATCTCAATTGGCATTGACCCCATTGATCATGTGGCGGTTCCCCGTTTTCTGGGGGTTACTATTTCCACGGTGCTCCTCAATATTTACTTTTCTATTTTTGGACTGGCAGGCTCCTTCCTGGTGGCCCAGATTTTCTATTCCCTGCCGGCTTCGGTCTATTTTAGCAGCCTCCTTCAGGTTCTCACGGCACGGGATATTTTTATTTCCCTGGCAAAAACGTTGATTTTTGGGATGATCATCAGTATTGTAGCGGTGATAAAAGGATTTTCGGTGGATCGGGCCAGTACGGAGATCCCCGTAGCAGGGCTTAAGGCGGTAAGCGCCGCCTTTGCGGGATGTATTGCGGTGGATCTTTTCATTACAGCCCTGTATTACATAGTCTCATAGTAAGCCGGTGAATCGGGGTAGTGTGGTGGATGATTTTTTGATTGAGCTGCGGAATGTCCGCTTTGATGTCCAGGATAATACCATTGTGGATGATATTTCCCTGGGTTTTAAGGAGGGAAAGGCTACCGCCTTGGTTGGGCCTTCCGGGGGCGGGAAAAGCACGGTACTCAAACTCGCCGCCGGACTCCTGGTCCCCTCCCAGGGGGCCGTTTTCTACCAGGGCAGGGACATAGCCCTCTTTAACCGCGGGGAGAACCTCAATTTCCGGAGAGAAGCGGCGGTAGTTTTTCAGGATTCCGCCCTTTGGGCCAATCAAACCCTCTACCAGACTTTGGAACTTCCCCTGCAAATCCACTACCCCAAAATGAACAGCCGTACCCGGGAAGAACGGATCCGGGAGGTGACCCGTATGGTGGGGTATACACGGGATCTTTCGGTCAGGCCCTCCCAGCTTTCCATGGGGGAACAGAAACTCATCGGTTTTGCCCGCGCCTTGCTTTGCCGTCCCAATTTACTTTTTCTCGATGAATGGACCGAATCCCTGGATGACGATGCCGGCGGAAGACTCGTCTCCCTGGTTAAAACGCTTAAAGAAGAAGGAAAAACCTTTATTTTCATTACCCATGATGTATCCCTGGTAACCAGTCTTGCCGATTATGTTATAATGATTACCGGTGGAAAGGTTTCCATGGAAATGTCCGGAACCCAGATCAACACCAATGCGGACATGGTCAATATAATCGAAGAAGGTATGAATTTATGCGATTCCGAATACGCTATGCTGATAAGATAGTAGGCGTCTTTGCTATCGTTGCCATTCTTGCGGTGGTGTTTGTAATCCTCATGCTCGGTAAAGGCCAGCGCTGGTTTGCCCGGGATTACCGGTACCTGGCCTATTTTGAGAGCGCCAGCGGCCTTTCCCCAAACATGGAAGTGCAGTACAAGGGCTTTCCTATCGGAAAAATTAAGAGCCGCCGCCTTGCGGAAAACGATCAGGTAGAGGTGGTGATCCTCATCTTCGATACCTATGCCAACAGGGTCAGGGAAGGTTCCATTGTGGAACTCCAGATAAACCCCATAGGCCTGGGGAACCGCTTTCAGTTTTACGCCGGCCTGGGAGAAGCGCCGTTGGAAGAAGGTTCAGTCATTCCCCGCTCGGGTACGCCGGAAGCGCTGAATCTCGTAAACCGGGGGCTGGCTTCGGTCCCTGCCCAGGCGGACAGTATCACTATTTTGATCAGCCGGGTGATTACCCTCCTGGAAAATCTCAACCAGGTTGTCTTCGATGTTGAAAAAGCCATGCAGGGTACCGGCGATACCTCCCTGGGCCGTGTGGTTGGCGGTTTTGAGGAAGGGGTAAACAGTATCACCCGGACCTCCCGGGACATCAGCCGGATCATGGACCAGATACTCGCGGACCTGGAACCCACCCTGGCCAATCTGCAAGTTCTCTCGGATACGATGTCCGATCCCGACGGGACCCTGACTTCTGTTTTAGGCAAGGACAGCCAGATAGGGGCGAGCCTGAACAGTTCTCTGGAATCGGTGGAGGGTATTCTGGACAGCCTGGAAAAGGCCTCCGTTTTTATTCCCCGGGAGCTGCCCCAGGTAGCCCGGCTGGTTTCGGAGATGCAGATCGTACTCCGCAGTATGGAAGGGGTGCTCATTTCCCTGCGGAACAACCCCTTGCTGAAAAAAGGGATACCCCCGGAGGTCAATTCCAGTTCCTCCGGTACCGGCGCGCGGGACGTTTCATTTTAGGAGCAATATGATGAAGAATATCTCCTTTTTCCTTTTGGTTTTTTTCATTGCGGGATGCTCCACGGCGCCCAAGCGGTTACCTGACGTGCTGATCCTCAGGGATTCCGCCTATACCCAGATGGATTTGGCAAACCGGGAGGCGGACAAGGGAAACTACCCCTTAGCCCTGGAACTCATAGGTCCCGCCCGGGATCTGGCAATCCGGACAGACGATCCCGTTTTGCTCATTAAGACAAATCTTTCATGGGGAAACGCGCTTTTTTCTCTGGGCAGGAAGGACGAGGCCCTAAAGGCCTGGGAAGAAGCGGCATTAGAGGCGGATCGAACAGGGGACAGGGAACTTGCGGCCCTTTGCGGGATCTACCGGGAACGGAGCCGGCTTTTCTCTGTTTTAGGCGGCCACGGCGGGGGGGTAGAGGCGATTCGGGATCAGGTTCAGAATTTGCTGGGACAGGTTAGAAACGACCGGTTCGCCCAGGCCCTGGGCTGGACCGTAATCGGCCTTGCCGAGAAAGAGCTCCGCCGCTATGCCGAAGCCGAGGGGGCGTTGAAAAAAAGCGCCGCCATCCACGATGCCGGCTTTTTTCTGGAACAAGCCGCCCTGGACTGGTACCTTATCGCCTCGGTGCGTTCCACCTCGGGAGACTACGACGGCGCTTTGGCCGCCCTGAACGGGGCCCTGGGCTATGACCGGCGCTCGGAAAACAGTTACGGCCTGGGAAAAGACTGGCAGGCCATGGGGGATGTGCTCTCCAAGGCGGGCCGCGCCGCTGAAGCCGCCGCCGCGTACCGCCGTTCCGCCGCTATCTTCGCCGCTCTGGAGTGATTCAACAGCAATTCGCAATTCAAACAAAACATTCAAATTTTGCCTTAAAAACGTTCCTTGGGGTCCTGTCGGCCGAAAAAAACACGGGTCCTCCCGGTGGTCCCGCCCATGTTTTTTTAGCCGCCACCCCTCAAGCACGTTGTTGAGGCGCTTTCGATGGCGATTAGAATTTAAAATTACTGCCTCATTCAAATATAAGAAGAATTGCTTTTTTGCGGAATTTATGGTAAAATTGTACTGAATATTTCCCTAATGAATAAAATTGAGTATATTAAAAAACATGATAAAAGGTCCCGTATGAAAAAAGGCGCGTACGTCCTCCCGTTAATTTCCTTAATGATTTATCAAATCGGACGCTGAGGAGAGTCTGGGTGCGTAAGAAACGGGGACTTCGCCAGGAAATTCAGATTACCACCACCTCTTTCGTGGTGTTGCTGGCCTTCATCCTGATGCTGCTCACGGCCTATTTTATCGGCGCCGTAACCGATTCCATGCTCCTCAAAACCCTGCCCGCCCTGGCAAAAATCGCGGCGGGGAGTCTGGAAGACCGGTTCCGGGAGCTGGCTCTCGGTGACACGGAACTTGGCCGGGAAGCGCCTGAGCTCATTATGAGTTACCAGTATGATGTCCTTGGCGAGGTCCTGGGGAATATCAATATCAGCCCCCATAGCGAGGCCTTTATCATAAACGCCGCAGGGGAACTGCGGGTCCATAGGGATGTTTCCCGTGTCAGGGACGGACAAACGATCTACGATATCTACGGCCGGGATCCCAAGCTCGCGGAAATAGTTTCCCGGGCTTTTCTGGGAAACTCCGGCGCGGCGGTAATGGAGAAGTTTCAAATAACAGGATTCCTGTTTTCCCTCTTTTCCTCCACCAGCTCCCATTTTTTTGGTTATGCCCCTATCCGGGGCACCCGTTGGGCTTTGATTATCGAAACTCCCCAGAGTGACTTTATGATCGCCCCCAGGAAAGCGCTGATCATCAGTACAAGCGTAACACTTATCTTCCTGATTATTTTCACGGTACTCTTCGGTTTCCTTATCAGAAGGGTGCTTATCAAACCCCTCAAAGTGCTAACCGCCAGCGCCCATCGGCTTGCCCTGGGGCAGTTCTCCCGAAGGCTTCCGGAAAGCATGGCGGACCGCCACGATGAAATCGGCTTTCTGGGAGAGGCCTACACCACCATGGCGGAATCCATCAACGATGTTAT
>JAITNM010000222.1 GCA_031290475.1 Treponema sp.
TTTCTTCAAATTTTCTCTTTTGCCGCCTTGAGCCGGAGTTTCGGGGGGTAAAAATTTTTCAGGCAGGTAATTGTGGAAAAATTCGCCGATGAGGCCCTCATTGAGGTAAGTTCCGGCAAGGGCGGCAACGGCTGTGTTGCTTTCCGCCGTGAAAAGTATGTACCCAGGGGAGGGCCTTCCGGGGGCGACGGCGGCCGCGGCGGGGACGTACTCTTTGAGATACGGCGTAACCTGCGGACCCTGACCCATCTGCGGTATAAGCAGTCCTTTAAGGCGGAAAACGGCAGGGACGGGGAAGGTTCTCAGCGTTTCGGCCGGAACGGGGAGGACGTGGTAGTTCAGGTTCCTCCGGGGACGGTACTCTGTGATGCTGAAACCGGGGGGATCATCCGGGATTTCGGCAAGGAAGAGGGGCGCTTCCTCTTCCTTAAGGGGGGAAACGGCGGCTGGGGGAACGTGCATTTCAAGTCGTCGGTGAATCAGGCGCCCCGGAAAGCCCTTCCGGGAAAACCGGGGGAGACCCGGCAGCTCAGGGTAGAACTCCGGATAATTGCCGACATAGGCCTCCTTGGTTTTCCCAACGCGGGGAAGAGCTCCCTCCTGGAAAAATTCACCAACGCCCGGCCAAAAATCGCCCCCTATCCCTTTACCACAAAGATCCCCAACCTTGGGGTGTTGACCCTGGGCGCCGGCCGTATTGAGGATGAACGGGATATTGTGCTTGCCGACATTCCCGGGATTATTGAGGGAGCTTCCGGGGGCGCCGGACTCGGGATCCGCTTTCTCAAGCATGTCTCCCGAACCGCAGGGCTTCTCTTTTTAATCGATCTGGGGGAAGCATCCTATTCCAATGCCTTTGATATTTTATATAATGAACTTAAGAGTTTTTCACCGGATTTAATCAAGAAGAAACGGATTCTTGTGGGAACCAAGACCGATCTTGAAGGAACAGGGGGGCGTCTTGGGGAACTGCGGGAAAAGTACCCGGAAGAAAAGGTGCTGGGGATTTCAGTCTTTTCCGGTGAGGGTATTCCGGAACTCGCAAAGGCCATTGAGGTATTGGTAAACGGATAAGGAGCGGGGACGGTGAAGTTTGCAGTCCTGGGGGGGAGTTTTAATCCCGTACACCTGGGTCATTTAATTCTGGCGGAAACGGTACTTACCGTCCTGGGCTATGACCGGGTTATCCTGGTCCCGGCCTTCACCTCTCCCTTTAAGCCCGGCGTTCGGGATACGGAACCCCAGGATCGGCTGGATATGCTCACCGCTTCGGTGGTTGCCGATCCCCGTCTTGCGGTGGACGACTGCGAGGTTAAACGGGAAGGGATTTCCTACACCATCAACACCATCGAAGACCTTGAACGGCGCTACCAGCCGGAGGGAAAACTCGGCCTTATCCTGGGGGACGATCTCCTGGAAGGCTTTCCCCGGTGGCGCCGGGCGGATGAACTGGCCGCTAAAACCGATATCATCATCGCCCGGCGGCTTTCCTCCGGCCCCCTCTCCTTTCCCTATCCCTTTAAGCGCTTGGACAACGATATTTTTCTCATAGCTTCCCAGGATATCCGCACCCGGATTCAAAACGGCTTAACCTGGCGGTACCTGGTTCCCGAAGGCGCCCGGTTCATTATCCAGGACCGCCGCCTCTACGGCTGCGTCCCCGGCGGTCACGGCCTTGGGAAACTTGCCGGGATCAGTGACGCCGCCAGGGGTCCTGTTTGGGGTAAGGGGGAGATTGCCGCCATTGAAGCGGCGGTCCGTGTTATGGTAAGCCCTTCCCGGTTCCTTCATTCCCGGGGGGTCGCCGCCCTGGCCTGGGAATTCTGCGCCAAATACGGCCTGGACCCGGACCGGGGATACCTGGCGGGGATTGCCCACGATATAGCCAAGTCCCTCTCCGAAGGGGAACACAAACGCCTGGCAAAAAAAGACGGGAAGCCTATCTCAAAATTGGAACAGAAAAAGCCTTCCCTGCTCCACCCCCGCTCCGGGGCAATCCTCCTTCGGGAAAGGTTCGGTATAACCGATGAAGAGATCCTCTCCGCAGTCCGGAATCACACCTCGGGGAGTCCTGAGATGGGGCCCCTGGCAAAAATCGTCTACATGGCTGATAAAATCGAACCTACCCGGACCCGGGTAAAGCCGGAACTCAGAAACCCTGAAAAGTACCCCAGCCTGGACGGTCATTTTGCGGCGGTGCTGGATGAAACCGTAGCCTATCTCCGTTCCCAAAAGCTCGATCTTTCGGAGGGAACGGAACGGCTTCTGGAAGCCATGCGGAAGAGGAGGGATTCGTGAGCCCGAAAATTTCCGGCGGCTCAAGCTCTTTTGACCCCAGTATTCCGCTCTTGATGCTCATCATTCTGCTCCTGGCCGGGGGCATCGCCTTTGGCCTTGTATACCTCAGGCAGGATCCGATAGATGAGGCCCTTGCGGGAGACCGGGTGGTTAATACCCTGTTTGTCATTGAAGACCGGGGAAAGCCCCTGGCCTCCTATGTGTTCCTGTACTATCCCCAGACTGCTAAGGCGGCGATTTTCGACATCCCCGGCGAGGTAGGGCTCATACTTCAGGGTATCGACCGGGTGGATCGGATCGACACGATCTACGATCAGCGTAAAATCGAGATTTTCACCGATGAGGTTGAAAGCCTTTTAGGGATAGATATTAATTTTTATGTTATCCTGACCGTCGAACAATTGAGCCGGGTCGTGGACCTTATTGAAGGGGTCGAAATTTTTACCCCCTCCCCGGTGGCTGTCTACGAGCCCGGACAAATGGTCTTCTTCCCCTCAGGGCTTACCAGGCTCGACGGGGATAAGGCCCGCTCTTACATTACCTACCGCCTCTCCGACGGCGTTACGGATCAGGTTAATTTCAGGAGGCAGCGTTTTTTTCTGGGATTTATCAAGCGCTTGGGAGAGCAGAACCATGTTCTGAGAAACACCGCCGTGAGCCGGCAATTCCAGAGCATGCTTACCACCAATATGACCCAGCGTAGCCAAATCCGTTTTTTCAATGAATTTGCAAAGCTCGATACCGAGCGGATGAATATTCAATCCGTAGGGGGAAACATCCGGGAAGTTTCCGGACAGGTCCTGCTCTTTCCCTACTACGAAGGGAGCCTGATAAAAGAAATTGTCCGCCAGGCCCTGAGTTCCCTGATCCGCCGTCTTGAGGGCTCCTTTTCAGATCGGGTATACACCGTGGAAGTGCTCAACGGAACCGGTATCACGGGCCTTGCGGGGCGCACCGCCGAGCTGCTCCGGAGTTTCGGCTACGATGTGATTTCCGTGGGCAACGCGGACCGGAGCGATTTTGACAGTACCGAAATAATCGACCGTTCGGGGAGCGAAGAAGTGGCCAAGACTTTCGCCGATGTTATCCGCTGTGATAATATCCGGCCCGAGGTCCTCCCTTCCGATGATTATGAGCCGGAAATAGGGATAATCATACAGAATCTTGAATATAAGGCCGATTTTACCTTAATAATCGGGAAGGATTTCAATGGACGATACGTTTCAGGGGGATAAAATAGCCGGGGAACTGGGGGAACTCCTCAAGGATCATCACGGCGGAGATGTGGTGGTCATGGATCTTCGGGAATTAAACAGTTGGACCGATTTCTTTGTCATTGCCACGGTCACCAGCAGTACCCACGTGCAGGGTCTGCTCCGCCACATCAAGGAATTTGCCCGGGAGCAGGGTATTGAAATCCTCCACCGCCGCCGGAAAACGATCCCCGGCGATGAATGGAACCTGGTAGACCTGGGAAATGTGGTGATACACCTCATGTCCGAAAAAGCCCGCGCCTTTTACGAGCTTGAAAGGTTGTGGGCTACCTGAGCTTGTCTATTCGTCAAAATCGTCGTCGTAGTCTACGTCTTCGTCGTAGTCGTAGTCCTCATCTTCCTCTTCGTAACCGTCTTCGTCATCGTCAAAATCATCATCATCGAAATCATCATCGAAATCATCTTCTATTTCATCAAAATCTTCTTCAAGATCATCGTCGTCATCGTCGTCATCGAAGAAGAAAAACGGGAGAGGCATATCCGCAAATTGATCGCCTGTCGTAAAGCCGCCCTCTATGGGCGTAAAGGCAAGTGTCTCCGCGGTATCTCCAATACTGCTCCCGGCGGCAAAATGCGGGGAGTTCACGGACTCGTGCAGGTTCATAAATTTCTCCACTTTTGAAATAAGGGGGGAAGCCTTCCTTTGGCGGATTCTTCCCGGGAAATCTCTCAATTAAAAATTTAAAGGATCTCACATTTCTCTTGAAACATAAGGGACAGATTCAGGATCTGTCAACTGGTTTTTGAAATATTTTTCAAAAAGAACACGTTAAAATGGCGTCCGGCATAAAGGCCCTTGTAAAACCCCGGTTCAGAAAGAGCCTCTTTAAATTTATACTACCACTATCTTTACATAATCGGCAAGTTTTAGTATATTCTAATCCCAGCCTTGGAGGGTGGGGAAATTTGAGCCGTTCCTGTGTGATTCACGCCCCTTGTAAGATCAATGTACATCTTGAGGTAGGGGAGCGGCGGAATGACGGGTACCATAACCTGCGGAGTATTTTTCTCTGCCTGGAATTCGGAGATCTTCTGGAATTCCGGGAACTTGGACCCCCAACCGAAGGTTTCCCTCTTGGAGAGGCTGGGGGGAATGATCTTGAGACGGTGACCGGCATGGGGGAGGATCTTCCCCCGGAACGGAACATAGTTACCAAGGCGGTATCCCTGTTCCGGGAAAAAACGGGGTATGCCAAACCCTTAAGCATAAAGCTGGAAAAGCGGGCGCCCCTGGGCGGGGGGCTGGGGGGCGGTTCTTCCGACGGGGCATCGGCCCTGATAGCCTTGAACGCCCTGGCGGAAGCGGATCTTTCCCGGGAAGATCTGGCTGTGATGGCGGAAAAACTGGGAAGCGATGTCCCCTTTTTTCTTGCCGGCGGGGCGGCCCTGGTAGAAGGACGGGGAGAGCGGATAAGGCCCCTGGAGGGCCCCAGGGCGCCCCTCTGGGTAGTGCTGGTCAATCCGGGTTTCCCAGCGGAACCGGGGCGGCTTTTGCGAAACTGGATGCTTTTCGCGAAAGAACGGCGCAAAGCGCCGGTGGTTTTACCGGTTTTATTCCGGACAACATCCTGACCGAAGAGCCCTCCCGCTGGCCCCGGGGTAATGATTTTTTACCCGTATTGCAGGAGGATGGCGGGAACGGTGAAGCCTACCGGCGGATCACCGGAGATCTCAAGAGTTTGGGGGCGGAACTTGCGGGTTTGTCCGGGACAGGATCGACCTGTTTTGGTATTTTTTTTGAGAAAGGAAAAGCGGAAAAGGCGGAGGCCGTACTATTAAAGCGGTGGAATTTCGTTAGGTTAACGTTTTTTCTTGCGCGTTCTATTAAACCGGTGTTACAATATGATTAGTTAGCACGAGGCGGTAATAAAAGGAGCGCGTCATGGAAATTACCGATATTAGAGTCCGCAAAGTAACCGGTGAAGGGAAATTAAAGGCGTATGTTACGGTTACCTTTGATGACTGCTTTGTGGTTCATAATGTAAAGATTATTGAAGGGAAGAGCGGCGTGTTTATAGCCATGCCGAGCCGGAAAACCAGGGCAGGGGATTATAAGGATGTGGCCCATCCGATCAACCCTGATTTTCGGGCTGAATTGCAGCAGCGGATCCTGGACAGGTACGACAATGGTAATGCCCCGGATGATCCTGCGCTGGAGCTATGAGTCTCTTTCAACGGACCGTTGATCCATACCAGTCAGGGGTTGAAGGAGGCTCAAATGTTTGAAATTATTGGGACGTAGGCAAGTGGTAAGCCACCGGGTTTTGGCTCCGGCATGCACAGGTTCGACCCCTGTCGTCCCAGTACGGTGGCAGTGTTCAAAGGGTTTATTCCGCCGGCCGAGTGCAGGAAGGGGAAGGAACCCGGCCCGGAGTGGGTAAACGGGAAGTTTACGAAGCGAAGGCGATCTCTGTCGTCCCAATAATAGGAGCAAATGATGAGTCAGGTAGTGTTTGCGGCCCGGAAACGGGCCGATTCAGGGTCCGGCAACGCCCGGCGGTCCAGGCGGGCGGGGCGTATTCCCGCGGTTGTGTACGGACGTTCCGGCAAGGCGGTTACCATCGATCTTGACGCCGGGGAATTCAGCGCCGGGGTTAAGGGAATCTCCGAAAGTACCATCGTTAAGGTGAATATCGACGGTCAGGGGGTGGATGCCTTTGTAAAGGATACTCAGCGGAATATCCTGGACGGACAGATCCTCCATGTGGATTTTTACGAGATAGAAGCCGACAGGATCCTGCGCGCCCGGGTGCCCCTCCATGTTCAGGGGAATCCCCTTGGAGTGCGGAACGGCGGTATCTTCGAGTCTCCCCTCCACGTTATTGAAGTTGAATGTCTGCCCACGGATCTCCCTGAACGGATCAACGTAGATGTCTCAGGCCTGGATGTAAACCAGTCAATCCACGTCCGGGATCTGAGCCTGGATAAAGGGGTCAAGCTGATATCCGGCGGCGACCAGGTTGTTGCCCTGGTGAAGTTCGCCAAGGTTGAAGAGGTGGTGGCGCCTGTTGAAGAAGCTGTTGTTGCCGAACCTGTGGTGGACGCCAAGAAAGCCGCGGAACCCAAGGAAGCGGCTAAAAGCTGATGCGCCAAAGGCGCGTCACTCCTCCTTCCTAACTCCTCACTCCCCTTTATGAACCCCTTTGAGGAGCGTGTGAGCGCCTTTTTGTTTCCCCCGGAGCAGGGCGCTGTTTTTTTGGCGGCAGTTTCCGGCGGGGCCGATTCAACGGCTATGTTGACGGCCCTGGCTGCTCTGCGCCGGGAACGGCCCTTTACCCTCCGGTGCCTCCACATAAATCACGGAATACGAAGCGAACAGGAATGCCTGGGCGATGTTCTGGCGGTACGGGAACTCTGCGGAAAATTAGCGGTCCCCTGCAAGGTCGTGACTATTCCCCGGGGAAGGGTCCTCAAGCAGGCAAAAATGAGGGGAACCGGGGTAGAGGCCGCGGCCCGGTTTTACCGTCATGCCATTTGGCGGGACGAGGCCCGGCGTCTCAAGGTAAAGCGATCCGCCGTTGCCGTGCGGATCCTGGTCGCCCATACCAGGGACGATCTTCTGGAAACCGCCCTGATGCGCTTTCTCCGGGGATCGGGTCCCGCAGGGCTTGGGGCAATGCCCCGCTCAAAAGGCCCCCTCCTCCGGCCCCTCCTGGATCTTTCCCGTACAGAGGTTCTGTCATATCTTGGGGAAAAGGGCATTTCTTACTGTACCGATTCAACCAACGCCGATAAGGCATACCTCCGGAACCGCATACGGCTGGAACTTATCCCCCTCCTGGATGCCTCCTTTCCCGGATGGCGAAAGGGGGTGTATAATTTTGCCGAAACCCAGGCTTTTACCGCGGCCTTTTTGAGCGGGGAAGCCTCCCGGAGCGTCAAATGGGAAGGGGCGGGGGGATTCCTTTCCGCCGGCCGGGGGGATTTTTTTTCCGCCCCGGAGATCATTCGGGAGGAGGCCCTTTACCAGGGCGCGGATCTCCTCGCCCGGGAGAAACGGGAAGGGCTTGGGCCGGACGTGCCGGGGCGGGGCAGAGAAGTTCCCCGCCGGGAGAGCGTGCGGCGTTTCAGCCGCGGGGGGGCTAAGGCCCTGGACCTGGGGCCCTTCAGGGCGGAAGACCGGAATGGCCGGGTGCTTCTTTCTTCACGGAAGCGGGCTTCAGGACAGGGGGAACGGGGTTTCTCCCTTTTGATTGAGCAATGCGGGCAGTACCGGCTGGGGGAACTCCAGGTAAAAGTGGAAGAGGCCTTTGGCGATGAGGCCGGGACGGGGGGCTTTTTCTCCGCCCTGCCCCTGGTGCTGCGTCCCTTTAACCGGGATGATGAAATTCCGGGCCGTTCCCCTGTTCCGGATGAAGCTCTTGTCAGGTCTGGTTTTTCAGGATATACACATACTAGGCCTTTTTGGGCAAACGCAATTACCGCAGAGGATTCCCGGGGAATTGCGGCGTGCATCGGGTTAGCGGCCTGCGGCGCGGACGTACACCGGGATGGGGTTATGGTTTTTACCCGGCGGGAAGTAAAAAGCCGGGAAGACCGTTTCCTGGTGCATATTTTAGCCGGGAAACCGGGGGGTTGAATGCTTAACGATCAGAACAATAAAATACCGCCCAGGCCGTCGCTGCCCGGGGGCAGATCAAACCGGGTAGCCCTGGTTTTTTTCCTGGTTATGCTGGGCTTGTTTATCGCTTTCTTTTTCAGAAGGGAAGGCCCGTCGATACAGGAAATACCCTATTCGGCCTTTACCAATTACCTGGACCGGAACGAGGTAACGGCGGTCAAGATCCTGGACGGGAATCTTATCGAAGGGACCCTCAAGGGGATGTCCGGGGATCTGGTCCGGTTTAAGACCCTCATACCCTATCAGGACCCGGCCCTCCTCCCAAGTCTCCGGGAAAAGGGGATCAACGTTTCCGGGGCGGTTTCCGGTATGAGTCCCCTGCGCCTGGTTTTGGAATTCCTCCCCTGGCTTATCGGTTTCGGCTTTATCTGGTTCATGTTCAGGAATATGCAGGGTTCCGGAAACAAGGCCTTCCAGTTTGGGAAGAGCAAGGCCAAACGGTACCATGACGAGGGGAAGAAGGTGACCTTCGCCGATGTGGCAGGTCAAGAGGACGCCAAATACGAATTACAAGAGGTGGTAGCCTTCCTCAAGAATCCTCAGAAGTTTACCAAAATGGGGGCCAGGATTCCCAAGGGGGTACTCCTGGTGGGTATGCCAGGAACGGGAAAGACCTTGATGGCCCGGGCTGTAGCGGGGGAGGCCGATGTGGCCTACTTCCACATGTCCGGCTCGGATTTTGTGGAGATGTTCGTCGGCGTCGGGGCAAGCCGGGTTCGGGATCTCTTTGAACAGGGGCGGCGCAACGCTCCATGCATCATTTTTATTGATGAATTGGACGCCGTGGGCCGCACCAGGGGCGCGGGATACGGCGGGGGCCACGATGAACGGGAACAGACCCTGAACCAGCTTTTGGTGGAGATGGACGGTTTTGATTCCAAAGACGGGGTGATCATGCTGGCCGCCACGAACAGGCCCGACGTGCTCGACTCGGCGCTGCTCAGGCCCGGCCGTTTTGACCGCCAGGTGATGGTGGCCATGCCGGATATCAAGGAGCGGGAGGCGATCCTCAAAATCCACGCCGCGAAAATCCCCCTTGCCTCCGACATAGAGCTGAGCCGTATTGCCCGGGCCACTCCGGGGATGAGCGGCGCGGAGATCGCCAATTTGGTGAACGAGGCGGCCCTCTTTGCCGCCAGGAAGGACAAGGCCACGGTGGATATGCCCGACTTTGAAGAAGCCCGGGATAAGATACTCATGGGGGTGGCCAGGAAGACCTTGGTGGTTTCCGACAGGGAACGGCGTATGACCGCCGTCCATGAAGCGGGCCATGCCTTGCTCCATTATTACCTTAAAAATTCGGATCCTCTTCATAAAGTTACCATTATTCCCCATGGCCGGGCCCTGGGTATGGCCATGTCCCTTCCGCTGGAAGACAGCTACAGCCGGACCCGGGGCTGGATCGAAGACCGTATCGTTATCTGTTACGGCGGCTGGGTGGCGGAAAAGTTGTTTTACGACGAGACCACTACGGGGACCAAGCAGGATCTGGAGCAGGCCACCGATATGGCCCGGCGCATGGTTTGCGAATGGGGTATGGCCGAGGAATTGGGGCCCGTGACTTACGGTCAGGAGGATGAACCTATTTTCCTGGGCAAGGAAATTGCCAGGCATAAGGATTATTCCGAGGATACTGCCCAGCGCATCGATAAGGCGGTAACGAAGATCCTCAATGCGGCCCGTTCTTCCGCGGAAACGATTATTTCCGGGCGCCGGCAGGGACTGGAAAAGCTGGCGGAAGCCCTGCTGATCCGGGAAACCCTGGTAGATGACGAGGTGCGGACCATTCTGGAACTTCCCCCCAGGGAAAACCCGGCGGATTTGCGGAGTTAGGAGCGTGTTCCGCGCTTTGCGAATAAAAATAGATTTTTTTGCCGGACTTTTCAGGGTTGGACTCCTGTTTGTATTCTTCAGCCTTTCGGGAAACGTTCTTTTATTTGCCCAGGAGCGTACCGGTGATCCGGCCATGGCGGAACGCTACGTTGATTGGGCCGAGCGGGCCATAGCCGGCGGCCGCTGGCAGGAAGCGGAGGCCGGCCTGGAACGGGCCCAGGATTTTGCCGATGTATCTTCCGACCTGTCCTGCCTTTTAGCCCTGGTCCGGCGTCATGAAAACCGGCCGGAACCGGTTATACTCGAGGCAAGCCGCCGGGCTCTTGAGACGGACCGCTGGCAAAATCATTCACCCGAAGAAGGCCGGCTCCTGGAAGCCGGCTCCCTGATCCGTACCCGGGCTTTTGCCGAAGCCCTGTCTTCCCTTGCCCATATTACCCGCGCCGCCTTTGCCGCGGAGGCCTCGGTTTTAAGGCTCCAGGCCCTTTTAGGGCTTCGGAATCTCCCGGATTTCCGCTCCGAAATGGAAAAGTCCCTGGAACGCTTTCCCCTGGACGGCCGTTTCCCCCGGATCCTCTTTAAATACGGGGCGGATAAATTGCCCGAAGGGGATGAACGGAATTTAATCAATACCTGCCTGGCCAGGCTTTCCCGGTATATGGATACGGATCCTGACCTGGCCTATCGTGCGGTTCCCTTTATCCAAAGGGGAACCTTTACCCTTTCAGGGCCCGGTGAAGGTTCTCCGGATACCGCGGAGGGGCGGAGACTCGTTTTATTTTACCGGGCCCAGGGCGGCGCCGACCCGGAGGCCCTTATCCCTGCCCTGAACCTTGGGCTTATCGATGAAGTTCAGGCCGTAACGGAGCTCTTCGGGCAGGAAGCGCCCTCCGGCGGGGAGGAGTTACGGACCCTGGACAGGAAGCTCATGGCGTCCCTCTGGGATCTCCTCCGTCATAACCAGGGCCGGGAAAATTTCCGGCGAAACCTTTCCCGGTATTCCGGTGTTATATCTGAGGACGAGGATCAGGACGGGTACCCTGAGTCCTGGACCCGTTATGAGGCCGGGCAAATCCGGGAGTACCGTTACGACGCGGACCAGGACGGGCTTCTTGAGTGGCGCATTGACTTTGCGGGGGGTGAGCCTTCCCGAGCGGAAGTCGCCATGAGCGGGGAAACGGGACAAAGGGAAGGTGCGCGGATAGTTTGGGACCCCTATCCCCAGGTACTGCGGGTGGTTTTTGACGGGCTCACCTATCACTTTAACCCCCGGGGTTTTCTCCTTACCCCCATACGGTTTACCCCCCTTATCGGCGCCGGTTCTTCAGCGCCCCTTTACCCGCTGAAGAACGCCCTGGATGCCCGGCTTACCAGGGGGAGCCTCCTATCCTTTGCCCGGACTATTGAAAGGCAGAGCGGGGAATTTAAGGGCGCCCTGGAACGGATAGAGCTGGACCGGGGCATACCCCTAAACGCCGTTGTTACCCGGGGAGGCAGGACCGTGTCGGTTACCGAGTACCGCCAGGGAAGACCGGTACTCCAGAGGATTGACCTGGACCTGGACGGGCGGATGGAAACCACACGCCGTTTTCGTCCCGCTCCGCCGGTCTTAGCCGGGGGAGACGAACAGGATGGGGCCGGGCGTGGTTTCTATCCCTTTGATTTTAGGCCGGAGACGGCCTCTTCAGAAAGCGACTGGGATGGGGACGGGGTATGTGAAACCGGGGAGGAATACCTTCCCGACGGAAGCGTAGCCCGGTCATGGGATATCAATAGGGATGGGATAAAGGAATATACTATCATTACCCCGGCCGAATAGTTATAATTATAGTATGTATACCGGAATTTTAAAAAAAATAGCTGTTGGGCCTCTCTTCCTTTTGGGGGGAATACTGTTGTCCTGTGTTACTCCGGCCCAGGCTGAGAAACGGCTTATGCCGATAAATTCCGCAAGTTCCTTTAGGATGAGTGATATAGAAAAATCCGTTGATAAGGACCCGGTAAAAGCCATTCACCTTATTGGTATGTACCGGATCAAGTACGGCGAGGAAAGTATTTTCCCCGAAGAGGATTCCCTTTCCGGTACAGGCGACAGGCTTTCTGTTTTGGAAGAGCAGGCGCTGGAAAATCTTAAAAAATCCCAGGCCTTGGCCATAGCGGAAAAACGTTTTGATGACGCGGCCTCCCTGGCCCGCTCCCTGGCCATAATGGGGGTTGCGGTTGAGAGTACCGGAGCGGAACCTGATCTGATCCTGGCCTCCGCCAAAGAGCAGCTCGCCGCGGGAAACAACCTTGAGGCCTTCCTTGCCGCCGCCCGTTCCCATGAATTAAAGCCCCTGGAGGCGGATGACGCCCTGGTTTTTCTGGAGCGGGCCGCAAAGGTAAAGCAGCGGCGGACCGCGGCGTTTTTCTATGCCGCCGCTGAAGAGCGCCTTTCTTCTTCCGAGCCTGAAAAGCGCGCTGTTTTGAACCAATACAGCCAGTATGTTTCAGATCAGGACGCGGTTTCGGATATGGTGAAAGGGGTGGCAACGGTGGTAATCGACCGGGGCTACCGGGTTGAACGGGGTATGGGCCTTCCCGACCGGGTGCTGGGGTCCGCGTTTTTTGTAGACGCTTCAGGGCTGCTCATAACTAATTACCATGTTATTGCAAGCGAGGTTGATCCCAGCTACGAAGGCTATTCCCGGATGTTTATCCGCATGGGAGATTCGGCCAGCGCCCGGATCCCCGCCAAGGTCTTAGGCTGGGACAAGACCTTGGATTTGGCCCTGATCAAGGCGGATATTGTTCCTGAATACGTGTTTTCGGTGACGGACCGGATCGTCCCCCTGGTGGGGGATACGATTTCCGCCATAGGTTCCCCGGGGGGCCTTGAGAAGACCGTTACCCGGGGTATCGTATCCGCCTATGGCCGCCGTTTCCTGCAAATTGGAGACGTGATCCAGATGGACGCCATGGTGAACCACGGGAATTCCGGCGGGCCCGTGATAGACCCAGAGGGCCGCCTGGTAGGGATCGTGTTCGCCGGCATAGAACAGTTCCCGGGGGTTAACTTCGCGGTCCCCGCGGAACGCCTGGCCGCCGCCCTCCCGGCAATGATCAAGGGGGGCAAGGCGAAACGGCCCTGGCTGGGGCTTACCATCAGCGAGACCGCCCAGGGGGCGGAGATCGTTTATGTGGCCCCCTATACCCCCGCATCGGAACAGCAGATCCCCGAGGGGGCAATGCTCGAAAAGATCAACGGCCGGATAATAAACGCTCCCCAGGGCGCCCTGATTCCCGCCTTTCAGGACCTGATCTTCGCCGACCGGCCGGGAGAGCTGGTTTCCCTGGAAACTTCCGACGGTATGCGGCGGGTTCTCATGACCGTAGCCCGGCCGGATCTGCCCCTGGCCGCAGCGGTCAGGGTGGACACCAGGGAACGGCTCGCGGCTCCTCTTTTCGGCATAGTCCTGTCCCCGGCGATTGAAAGCGGGGCCTTTTCCTCTACCTACCAGGTCAAGAAGGTGATCCGGGGTTCCATCGGCGATGAAGCGGGCCTTTCCGAACTGGACCCCATTTCCATCAGGGGTTTCAGGGTGGTGGAGAAAGAGGGTTATGTGCTCATGGATATCAATGTGAAAAAACGCCGCATGGGTTACCTGGAAACCAATATGCGCCTTCCCGCCGCCCTGGATTTGCCGGATACCCTTTAGATCGGTAGAGCCCGCCGTTTTCCGGTGAAGGAGTGGGTTTCCACTTTGAAAACCGTCACCGCTTTGATATGGGGCGGGGCGAACTGGAAGTCCCGGTCTTCTCCGGTTTGATGACGCATGAGCTGCTCAAGGGCGTGGATCTTTTCCGCCTCTTTTTCAAGGAATTTTACGGTCCCAAACCCGATGATACTGGCAAAGTTAAAACCGTATTCACAGTCATTTTTTCCCTGAGTCAGCTGATGTTCCCCGTCTATTTCAAAGCAGACTTCAGGGTTCTTTTTAAGAACATCGATTTTTTTCCCCTCATCCGCGCAGTGAAAGTACAAGATCAGATCATCGCCCTCAAACTCAAATCCGTAATTGAGGGGAATTACGTAGGGCCGGTTTTCATCCGCCATCCCCAGGCGGCACACCTTGTTCGCCTTAATGATTTCAAGCAGTTCGCGAGTATCGGTAATTTCCCGATCTTTCCGTCTCATGGATGTTTACTCCTTCTTTTTCAGTATAACCCGAAACCCCATCTGCTTCCAGCAATTCAAAGTTACAAAACCGTCAGTTTTTTACAGGCCAACTACCGTTTTTTCAGTGATTACCTATCCATAAGGCAGCAATTCATAGTATTAACCGGCGTAAAAGGCGCCTCAATAACGTACTTGAGGGGTGGCGGCGAAAAAAACACGGGCGGGACCACCGGGAGGACCCGTGTTTTTTTCGGC
>JAITNM010000265.1 GCA_031290475.1 Treponema sp.
GGGGTATGGACCCCGGCCTCCAATCAATCCTGCCGAAAAGGTCGCCGGAAAGTTCCCCCGAAGAAAAATCGGTAATTATCATTATAACCCCAGCTCCTCTTTCCACCACTTCTGCGGCCTGAGTTTCGCCGCCGCGGCCCCCATGCTCGCCGTAACCGCCTCCTGCCGTACCAGCATGGCCTCCTGTAAAAGCTGGGTATGCAGCTTGGGCTGTTCGGACAGCTTCGCGCAAAACTTCGCCGCAAGGGTTTTCTCCACATACTCGTAAAACTTGCTTTCATATTCGGGCGGCCGGTAGTCCGGGTAATCTTCCCTGATAACCGGGTCTTCCGGAAGCGCGGTCTTATCGCCTATGTCCCCCGGCCTCCCCGCGTAAACCGTAACGTCGTGGTCAAGGCCCGGCTGTCCCGGAGAAAGGTATTCCATATCGTACCGTTCCCCGGGCCGGCCGCACGAAATAACCGATACGGTCCGCAAGATTTTCCCGCTGGTGATATACACCAGCTCGGCCCTGTCCGCATCGGTAAAGATAAACCGGTCTTCCGCCACGAAATAATCGTTGCCCTGTAATTCAATGGGGCGCGCGCAGTGAGCCTCCGCGGAGCAAGCTCCGCAGTATCTTAGGCGATTCACTGGTCCTGATCGGAGGCTCGTTGGATAGGAAATTTATTATACTTGCCGGGGCCATACCCCGCTCCGAAAATGTTAAAACACAAGTTCCGTATTGTAACATTAACCGTAGCAAGCGCGGACCAGAGGTCCGACGGGGTATGGACCCCGGCCTCCAATCAAAGAAAAAAACATTCAAATTGCTCTAAAATTACCCAATTTGAATGTTTTTATTTAAAATAAGAATTGTTGTATCTGTAAAGTGTAAAAATTTGGGGGAGTTTGACAGTTTACAAACAAATGGGGTATATTGTCGGATGATAACAATTTGCGGGAAAAGAGGGAAAATTACTCAATTAAGAACGGGCCGCAAAGGTTTTAGGGTACCGATCATCCTCTTTTTGGTCTTTGCCGTCTTTCCGGCTTTTGCTGAAACAAAAACCGCTCCTTTCTCTATCAACCTCCAGGACTATCCCCTCTACCTTAAACAGGGGTTTAGTGTTGATGATACTTTGAACCCCAATCTTCAGGATGGCAGTTGGCTGATAAAGCAGCGCTTTGCCCAGGTTCTGATCATGAAGGCCGGTCTGCCGGGGCTGCCGAAGCGGGTTTTCCTTTCTCCTTTCGGCAGGGAGGTCGGGGAATTTACTTTTATCATACCCTTTTCCGTGCATGACGCGACGGCTATAGGGGAACAGGGCTTCCCGGTGCCGGGATTGTTCCTGTCGGGGATCGGGGATAACTGGGAAATCTACCTGAACGGGAAAATGGTCCGTTCAGAGATGCGCCGGGACGGGCAGGGACGGATTTTGGAACATCACAGCCGGCGGAAGGTGTTTTTTCCCCTGGATCGGACCTTATTCAGAACCGGCGAAAATATCCTTGCCTTTAGAATTGTGGGGGACCCTACGGATCAAACCGTGGGCTTCCAGTATTCCGCCCCCTTCTATATCGCCGATTATGACCGGATCGCCGTAAAGAACAACGAAGCTCTGTCGTTAATTCTCATCGGGGGGTACATTCTGGTAGGGGTTTACCATCTCTTTCTGTTCCTCTCCCGCAGAAGGGATACCTACAATAGAGTTGTTCGGAAACATCAGTTTTCCGGACAACAACCGCTTAAAAATGCATGTTTCGCGGCCGGTAGGCGAGAAACCGCAAGGACTGTGAGAGAACCAACCGGGTTCTCGAACAAGTCCAATATATACTGCGGCCTCTTTTCTCTGCTCATGGGGTTTTACTTCTTTTTTAGAACCTGGTCAATTTACCTCCTTATTCCCGATACCCTTATCGTAGTAAAGCTGGAATTCTTCTGTATCTTTCTGGTTATTCCCGCCCTGGGGCTTTTTATCGAAAAGCTCTGTCTGGGGAAAACCACGGCGGTGACCAAAATCTACAGCGGGATCTTCGGATTTCTCGCCGTGACACAATTACTGCTGCCCCATCCTTACGGAAGTGACGCGCTTATTGTGTGGCAGGTATTGGGCATAGGGTCCCTGCTCTATATCCTGATCAGGAATATTATCATGGTTTTTATTCAGGATATGCGGAAGGCGAAACCGGAAGGCCGCCGTTTTTTCCGCACCCTCCGGAACACCTACAGCGGCAATATGCTGATCGGTGTAGTAATTGTGGTGATAAGCGCTGTTACCGATATTCTGGATTCCCTGTTTTTTCATTATTCTCTTTCTGTTATCCAGTACAGCTTTTTCTTTTTTTGCATGGCCACCATAATTATGCTGACGCGAATATACGGCAATCTCAATACCAAACTGCAAGAAACCAATGAAACTTTGGACCAGGGACTAAATGCTCTTAAAAAGGCGACCGATGCTTCCCAAACAAAAAATATTTTTCTTGCGAATATGAGCCACGAAATTCGCGCCCCCATGAACGCGATTCTGGGAATGGCGGAACTGATCCTCCAGGAAAGTCCGGGTCAGGCGATACAGGAAAAAACGGAGAGCATCAAAAGCGCCGGAAGCAGCCTTCTTGCCATCATCAATGATATTCTTGATTTCTCCAAAATTGAGGCGGGAAAACTGGATATTGTTAAACAGGAATATTGTTTTTCTTCCCTCATAAACGATGTGATTAACATTATTTCGATCCGGTTGAACGCAAAAGAAAAAACCGGTATTCCCGGCGAAGGTTCCCGCGGAGATTCCGGCCCTATTGAATTTATTACCCATATCGACCCTTCCATACCGGATATGCTGATAGGCGACGAAGTTCGGATTCGGCAGATTCTGATAAACCTCCTGGTAAACGCGGTTAAATATACCCATCGGGGAAAGATTACCTTTTCCGCCATCCGCCAATCAATGAGCGCGGAAAGCATAACGCTGTCTTTTAAGGTGGCGGATACCGGGATAGGGATTAAGGCCGAAGATACGGGCAGGCTCTTTACCGGCTTTACCCAATTTGACAGTCACCGGAAACAGGACGCCGAAAGTACGGGGCTGGGACTTGCCATCAGCCGCAATCTCTGCCTCCTTATGGACGGGGATATTCGGTTCGAATCCGAATACGAAAAGGGCAGCGTCTTTACGGTGGTCCTGCCCCAAGGACTCCGCCACAGGACAGCTTCCGATACGGACGGGGAAAACCGGGAAAAAGACGGGGGTTTTTCCATTTTTGCCGCCCCGGAAGCGCGAACCCTCATTGTGGATGATCTTGAAAACAACCTTGTGGTGGCCGCGGGACTCCTGGCCCCTTACGGGATGCGGATAGACACGGTTTTAAGCGGCAAAGAAGCGCTGGAACGGGTGAAACAGAACCACTACGATCTTATTTTTATGGACCACATGATGGACGGAATGGACGGCGTTGAAACCGTCTGGGCGATCCGGGCTTTTGAGGAAGAGCGGCGAAAGGAAAAAGGCAAGGTCCCAACGGATATTCCCATAGTTGCCCTTACCGCCAATGTCGTTTTAGGAATGAGGGAATTTTTTTTGGAACGGGGATTCAATGATTTTCTTCCCAAGCCTATAGAGCTTCGTAAACTGCATGAAATATGCGAACGGTGGATACCGGAGGAAAAGAAGGTGTATGATAAGGTGTATGATAAGGTGTATGAAACGGGAAGACCGTCCGCAGCGGGGGAGAAAAGGGAAAAGTTGAAAAACACCGCGCTTTTCGAATTGGACAGGGAGATAAAACTGGATTTGCTCAAACACTATGTCAGGCATTTCCAAAACCACGCGCCGGCGGACAGGGTTTATCTGGACCGGTTCAGCGGTTTGATCGCCGCCCTGGGGGATACGGTAAAAGAAGGCGCCTTCGCGGGGGAGGGATCCCTTGCCGGCAGAGCCGGGGTTCTGGAAGAAGCCGGAAAGCGGGGGGATATTCCAACGATAGAAAAACTGTTGCCGGATTTTTATGAAGACATAAAAGCCGCCGCCGTAACCGAAGAAACCCCGGTTGCCGGCTTTACGGAAAAACTCCTGGTACTCAAGGATGCCTTGAACCGGAATGATACGGAACTTGCGGATCAGGTTATCGCGGAACTGTTCATCCTCCCTTTGAAAGGGAAAGAACAAAAACTTTTTATCGCGCTCTATGATTTTTTAATGGCGAGAGAAATTGACAAGGCAAAAGGAATGATCGAATCATGGCTGAAATAATTAAAATTCTCATCGTGGAGGATCAGGTGATTCTCCGGGAATCGATGGAAAACTTTCTCAACAGCCAGAAGGATATGCGGGTAGCGGGCGTTACGGGCAGCGCCGGCAAAGCGCCGGAACTCTGCAAGGAACTTTTACCGGATTTAGTGCTTATGGATGTCCTTACGGAAGATGAATGCAGCGGATTCGCCGCCACCGTTCAGATCCGGCAGGAATTGCCTGATATTAAAATTGTCATGATAACCGCCCTGCCGGAAATTACCTTTATTGCGGCCGCCAAAAAAGCGGGGGCTCATAGTTTTGTTTATAAAAACATGGACAGCGAATACCTGCTTTTTGCTATCCGCAGTACCATGAAAGGCCAGGGCGTCTATCCCGGCCCTCCGGCAAACCGTCCCTTTAAGGTAACTTTTACGGATACGGAAATTGCCGTCATACGTTTGATCTGCCAGGGTAAAACCCATACCGAAATTACCGGTATCCTGGCCATGTCCGATAGTTCGATCAGGAGGATTATTACGGATATCCTCAACAAGACCGGTTTTGACAGTATTATGAAATTCGCCGTCTACGCTGTGGCGAACGGGTTTATTGTTCCGAATATTTAGGCGTTTTTCCTCCAAAAACCGCGCAACGCCGCTCAAATTTTGCGTATCTTCTCTCAAAAATAGAGCGAAAAGTTGCGGATTTCTTTCTCCGCACAGGGTAGCCTTTTATACTCCGTAGATCAATGTCAACAGGTTAAGGATTTTGAACCGCGAAGTCGAAGAAGGAAGAGGTCCACAGATTACACAGATTAACACAGATAAGACTAAGAAATCCCGTCTTATCAGTGGAAATCCGCATAATCTGTGGACCCGGTTCTTCATTCTTTGCGCAAGGGATTGAAGCGGTATCCTTTTGATGCGGAGCGGCAAAAGATACAAGCGGAAAGCCCGGCCCCGGAGCGGAGCGGAGGGGATGCGCCCATAATGATACTCAACATTCGGCCTGGTAGTATGCGCCCTGGTAAAGCGGCCGGCTTTTATAGACAAAAACTTAATAATGGTATATTTTACCTTTGCAAGGAGCTTGCGCTATGAAAAAAATTATGGTCGTTGACGATTCGCGGATTATGAGGACTATCGTGAAAAATACTTTCTCGCTGCTGGAGATCGCCTGCGACTATGTGGAGGCGGCCAACGGGGAAGAAGCACTGCTGCTGCTCGAATCCCAAAAGCCCGATCTTATTTTGCTTGACTGGAATATGCCGAAATTATCGGGCCTTGATTTCCTCAAAAAAGTCCGGGTTATGGAGAAATACAAAACCCTGCCTATCATCATGGTTACCAGTGAAGCGGCCCGGTATAATATAATCGAAGCG
>JAITNM010000302.1 GCA_031290475.1 Treponema sp.
TACAGATGATCGAAGTAAACCGCGCCTACGAGGCGAATCAAAAGGTAATACAGAACAGCGACTCCATGCTTGGCGTTTTGATAAACCAGGCTGCCAAGTTCGGTTAATATAAGGAGTATTGGGAACCGTGAACCAAAGATTCGCCGGTTCCCTTCCGGTTGAACGTTCGCGGCAAGATGCCGCTCAAATAGAGGAGTAATAAATGGTACGGAGTTTATGGACCGGCGCCGCCGGCATGATTGGACAGCAGGCAAATATCGACACTATTTCCAATAACCTGGCAAACGTGAATACCGCGGGCTATAAAAAGATGCGGGCCGATTTTGAAGATCTTCTTTACCAAACCGTTAAAACCGCCGGAACGCCGGCAACGGAAGATACGGTGGTGCCCGTAGGAATCCAGATGGGACATGGGGTAAAACTCGCCGATACCCAGAGGATGTTTACCCAGGGGGCGCCCCAGAATACGGAAAATGTCTACGATATGGCCATTGTCGGGGACGGCTTCTTCCGTATCCAGCTCTACGACGGGAGTTACGCCTACACCCGGAACGGCGCGTTCCAGGTTGACTCCTCAGGACGCATGGTTACCAGCAACGGTTACTGGCTTCTTCCGGATATTGTAATGCCCGAAAATTTCATGCCCCAGAGTATAGCCGTATCCCAGGACGGCAGGGTTTCTGTTGTTGTTCCGGAGATCGATCCCACAGAGCCTGTGGAAGTAGGTCAAATAGAACTCTACCGTTTTCCGAATCCTGTGGGACTTACCGCGGTAGGGGAGAACCTCTTTAAGATCACGGGCGCTTCAGGGGATCCTATCCCCGGACGGCCCGGGTTTGAAGGTATGGGAAAAATTTACCACAAGTTTCTGGAAATGTCCAACGTGTCGGTGGTACGGGAAATGGTGGACCTTATTGTGGCCCAGCGCGCCTACGAGTTCAATTCCCGGACCATCCAGACCAGCGATAATATGCTCGGTACCGCTACGGGCCTTAAGAGGTAGTAAATGGATATAGGCGCCATTGGTTCATATTTAAAGGATACCCAACTTTTGCCCCTGGGCAATAAAAGCGCCGGGGGCGGGGCGTTTCCCTCCCTCCCGGCGAAAGGCGCCGCTTTTTCCGGCAATGGGGAAAGTTTTTCCCAGTTGTTTGACCGTCTGAAAGACAGCCGGTCTTTAGACGAACAGGCTCAGGCTCAAAGCAGAGATACTGTTGCCCTGGATTCAAAAAAGCCCGTTATTGATAAAACCGGTAAACTCTATGAACAGTGTCTTGAGCTGGAAACTTTTCTGGTTAAGACCCTTATCAAGGGTATGCGGAACACGGTACAAAAAGCAAATTTAATTGATACCGGCTTTGCGGGGGAAATGTACGAGGATATGCTCTACGATGAGTATACCAAGGACTTTACCAAAAACGCGAATTTCGGTCTTGCCGAGACGGCGTACCTGGAACTTACCGGCCAGCGGGGAAAACTCTTGGTTAGCGACCCTTCGGGCAGCGCCGGCGCAGACCGCTCAAGGGGTCTCACGTTTCCCTAAACCGGGCACGCTCCCAGTTGTCCACATGCGCCGCCTATGGTTTTCCCTTTTCTGTAGCGCAAGGTATATTTAATCCTTTCTTTTTCAAGCTGCCCGGTAAAACGGGACAATTCCTGTCCGCCGCACTCCCTTAAAGGTTTCCCTTCAAAGGTCAACCCTTCCACCGGATTCCAGGGGATCAGATTTACTACCCCGTCAAGCCTGTCAATAAATTTTTTCAGGGCCTTTACATCCTCTGTCCGGGTGTTAATACCCCCCAGGAGTACCACTTCCAAAGTTATGCGCAGTCCGGTTTTTTCTTGATAGGCAAGCAGGGCGTCCTTTACCCGGGCCAGGGGATGAGACGCGGCGGCGGGCATAAGCCGTTCCCGCAGGACCTCATCCGCCGTGGTAAGGGACAGGGCAAGCCGCACTTTGGGGCCCTTATCCGCGAGTTCCCGGATGCCGCCGGCGATACCGCTTGTGGAAACCGTGATCCGTCTGGGTGAAATTCTCATCCCTTCTGAAGAGGTGATCACCGAGATTGCCCGCCGTAATTCCGTTAAATTAAGCAAAGGTTCCCCCATACCCATAAAAACAATATTGGAGAGGGGAGGGGCAATTTTTTCTTTTATTCCGGTACGGTTTTTTGTATCGTCTCCCGGAGTTTCACCGCCGATCAAAGTACGAAGATACAAAAGCTGTTCTATAATTTCCGCGGCAGTAAGATTGCGTTTAAACTTTAGCGTTCCGGTCTTGCAGAACACGCAGCCCATGGGACAGCCCGCCTGGGTGGAAAGACAGGCCGTTTTTCTACCGTCATTGTCGCTGAGCAGAACAGCTTCTATACGGGAATCATCTTGCAAGAGGAGTTGTATTTTCTCTGTTCCATCGGGATCTTTTAAATGAGCCGAAACTTTGCTGGAACAGAGAGAGAACCTTTTGTCCAGTTCCGTACGAAGATCCTTGGGAAGGTCCGTCATTTCATCAAAAGAAAAAACACCCCGGCTTATCCAGGAAAAAACCTGTTTTGAACGATAGCGGGGCAGGGGAGAGAGTATTTCCGTCAGTTCCTCAAAGGAGAAACCGGAAAGTGTGGATTTTTCCACGATCAGGCTTAAGCTCTAAGCTTGTCCAGCAGATCGATAACCAGCATATTCCGCATTCCAAGTTTCTGGAATCCCCCCAGAACTTCAATGGCTTTGTTTTTTTCACTTTTTTTAATATAACAATCCGCCAGTTTTATGTAGGACCGGTAATTTTTTGGATCCTGCTTTATAAGGGCGAGGAGTGATTCTATTGCCTCGCCGTATTTTTCCCGGGCTTTGGCAATTTCCGCGAGACCCAAAACCGCGTAGGTATCGAACTCAATATTAAGCGCCCGGTGATAATAGTCTGTGGCTTTTTCAAAGTCATTCATGCCCTGGTAGGCGTCGCCCGCACGGGTTAAAATCACTTTATTCCGGGGATCCTGTTCCAGAATGCGGTTCCAGTATTTCAGGGAAAGGTGCTGCTGATTCATGCCACGGTAACAATCGGCAAGGCCGAAGAGGGCGTAGAAATTGTAACAATCCCGTTCAAGGGCTTTCTCAAAATAAGGAATGCCTTCCTCGAAGGTTTTAAGCTTTCGGTGGCAGTTTCCTATGGAGGTCAGCACGCGGATGTCTACATTTTCCTTATTGGTTTGGACCATCTTTTCCCAGTAATAAAGGGCGTCCCGGTATTCTTTAAAATCGTAGTGAAGGTGGCCTAAACCGATAATCGCGTAGGGATTATTTTCATCTATCTCCAGGACTTGGAGATACACTGCCCTTGAATGTTTAAAATCCCTGATCTTCCGGTACGCGTCCGCCACCCGGGTAAGGACCGTATTGTTCTTGTTATCGTGAATCAGGTACTGTTCCCATATTTCAATCGCCTGGTGGTACTGATTCAGCGCTTTGTAACTATCGGCCAGGCCGAAGAGGGCGTAATTGTTCCCCGGGTGATGATTCAGACAATGGCGGTAATATTCCACCGCCTCTTTAAAGCGGCTTTGTTTTCTTGTGGCGTCCCCCATTCCTACCAGGGCATAGTTATTATTTTCATCCACTATGAGAATCTTGCTGAAGCAGTCAATAGCGTCTGAAATTCTGTTTTCTTTGAGCAGCTGATAACCCCTCTTGGAAAGTTCAGAAATTTCAAAAAAACCATTGCTTTCCTCAATACCCCCGGTAAAATCTGTTTTGCGAAAGTTTTCTCCGGTAACATTCATGGCAAAAGATCTTATTTCATCATTCATTTTAGTTATCCTTTTCTTCTTGAATTAAATATCTAATCAACGTAGACAGTTCAATAATAATCGCTTCCGATTTATTTTTGTCCGGCGCAATCCAATACATCCTCAGGGCATCCAGATTTCTGCCTTTTGATCGGTAGTAATCCCCGATCCTCACTAAACCATCAGAATACCCGGTGGTTAAAAAGATGCGTCTTGCCCCCTCTATATCGCCCTGGTTGTACAGTACGTTTCCCTTGCGGTTGAGAGCGGCTTTTTGGGTACCGTCAATCGCGGGTTTGGCGGTTGTTTTTATAAAATCCGCCTGACCTTCAAAACGGCCGAACACTTTTTTTCTATCCATAAGTAATAATCCCAATCTGACTTTCCTTACAGGTATAAACCAAACTTTTTTACCTGAATGAGCTTGTTGCAAAATCCGACATTTTGGAACAAGCTCCTCTAATAAATATTTTATCACGTAAAAATCAAAAATCCAAAATAAAGTAAAAATCTTATAGAAATTTTTTTCAGGAATTCTGCGGGATTGAGATATATGCGCCGTCTTTCAATTTAATCCGCCGTGAAAAATTCTACCACCGATCGGCCGTATACCCCAGGTTCTTTCCGGCGGAGTCTCTCCAGCGCCCCCCCCTCGATCAGCTCCCGCTGGTTGTCTTCCCGGGGCCGGTGGAGGAGCAGCCGGGACCCCTTTTTGAGGAGGCCTGAGGCGTCAATGGATTTGAGGAGCTCCCACTTGTACTTATAGGGAAAGGGGGGATCGCAAAATATCAGATCAAAGGGTCTTTTGGCCCGCATTATATAGAGTTCCGCCGCAATAAAATGACATTCTATCCTGAAAGGAGCAATAGAGACATTTTTTATCAAGGTTTTCCGTTTTTGTCTGTCCATTTCCACCGCTTCTACAGGATTTGCCCCCCGTGAAACCGCCTCAAGGGCAATAATTCCGGAACCCGAGAAGATGTCGAGGAAGGATAGCCCCGTCAAATCCCCCAAAATCGCAAAAACCGACTCCCGCATCCGGTCCATGGCGGGCCTGATAATCCCCCCGGGGACTTCCACCCGCCTTCCCCTCAGAACACCGCCTGTAACACGCATCCTCAATTCCTTATGGACAAACTCTAATTAGTTTCCCTTTCAGGGGCCGGCTATTTCATGTCTCTGAGGAGTTCGCTTAATTCATTGGAACTTACTAAGGGCTCCATAGTAGGACTTTCATCTTCCGAAAAGAAGAAATTTTCTGTGGTTTTTTGCCTTTCCTGGCTTTGATTCCATAAAACGAGCATCCGTTCCTGGATTAAGGGGAACTCTTTTGCCGAGATTGACCCCTCGCCATTGATTATTTCCTTGATTTCTTCGCTGAAAAGCCTTTCCGTTTCCGTCAAATTATGGAATTGCTCGTCTTTTCCGATATAATGCGGGTTGCTTCCCAGGTTATCGAGCAAAATTGAAAGGGTGTTGCCGATAAAATCAAGGTCATTGAGGGTTTTTTCCAGAAATAAATCAGGATCCGCGTCTAAAAGGAGCAGATCCCGGATCATCCGGATCCGGGTGTTCAGGATAAATATGTTATCTTCAAAGTTAATGTTCTTTTCCATAGTTTTTTTAATATCGGCGTAATGGGCCGGTAAAAACCGGATAATTTTCTAAATTGAGCATTGGTATGGTAAAGGGCCTCTTGAATATATTGTCCCGGTTGGATAGTATGATAATACCTCTTTGTCCGCCCCTGGGGCGGACCCAATTCTTTAGGGGAAACCTGAAAATCGCCCAGATTTTTGCGTTTCCTGGTCCATAAGGAGGACCTATGCGTCAGTACGAACTGACGGTCATCTTTCCATTGGAAGAAGACCAATATCAGGCAGGTCGGGAACAGCTTTTAACCGACCTCGGTGCGAACGGGGTGGAGATCGAAAAAACCGATGAAGTCGGGGACAGGGATCTCGCCTATGAAATCAAAAAAAGACAGCGGGGGCGCTATGTGCTCTTCACCATTAAGGTGGATCCGGCAAAGATTACCGTAATGGATAGGATCTTCAAGCTTAATGCCAACCTCCTTAAGTACCTTTTTGTCAGAGTTGATGAATAGGGGTATTCTATGGCTGATATAAACCATGTAGTTTTAGTGGGAAGGTTAACCCGGGACGCGGAACTCAAGTATACTTCCGGGGGACAGGCGGTCTGTAAGTTCTCCATTGCCGTTAACCGCCGTAAAAAAACCGGGGATCAGTGGGTTGATGAAGCAAATTTCTTTGATATCGTGCTCTGGGGGCGGCAAGGAGAGTCTCTGAACCAATACCTCGTAAAGGGTAAACAGGTGGGGATTGAAGGAGAGCTTCGTCAGGATCGATGGGAGCAGGACGGCCAAAACCGGTCCAAGGTGGAAATTGTAGCCACCAATATCCAGCTTTTGAGCGGGGGTGGGACCGGAACCGGAACCGGCAGCGGTTCAGCCTACTCCGGCGGTGGAAACGGCTATCAGGAGCGGCGGGGCGGCGAGGACCATCCCCCCCGGGAAGACGCGCCTCCTTCCGGCGGCGACGGTTTTACCGATGATATTCCGTTTTAATTTGAGGCTGTTCCAATATGTCAGATTTTGGCGCGAGCTTATTTAACGAAAATTTTAGAGGAGTGATATATGTCTGATGAAAGATACAGTGAAGGTGAACATGGTTCCCGCCAGGATCGGGGTATCGAAATTGACGGCCGGGACGGGGAAGACCGGGGCGGCCGGGGGGGAAAGGGAAAGGTCTATTTTAAGAAGAAGGTCTGTAAATTCTGCACCCAAAAGTTGAAGATCGATTATAAAGACGGGGATACCCTTCGCCGGTTTATCACCGATCGGGGAAAGATCCTGCCCCGGCGGATTACCGGTACCTGCGCGAAACACCAGCGGGCTTTGGCCCTGGCTATCAAGCGGGCCAGGATTATCGCCCTTTTGCCCTTTGTCGCCGACTGAGGCGCTGAGGAATGGCCGGTGAGGCTGAGGCAGCCGGCGAGGGCCGGGTTGTATTAATTCCGGCTTTAATTGGGGCAGTGCTGAGTATTGTCTTTAATCGCACCGGGTTTCTGGGTTTTTTATTTTTACTGCCCATCGCTGTAGTGGCTTTTTGTTACAATTTTCGCAGCGCTCAAGCCTGCGCCGGTCTTACGGTTTTAGGTAATGGCGTCCTTTCCCTGGGAATGGCCTGGGTGTACCATTTGCCCACCCATGCTTTGCTGCCGGATATTCTTTACTTTGTGGTGATTATGCTCCTGTTTACCTGGATAGTAGCGCCCGGCAGTAAGGCGGCGTTTCACCTCACCACCGCATACCGGGCGGCCCTGGGTTCTCTTATCGGGGCCATAGCGTTACTCCTGGTCCTCAGGGTTTCCGGTGAGGAAACCGGGCTCTACTCCATGCTAAAAGCCCAGGCGGATGCTTTAGTTTCCCTGTATAAGACATCCGCCGGACCGGATGTGGTGGAACAAACCATGGCGGAAGCGTTCATCACCACCGAAAACATCCTGGACTTTGTTAAAAATTTGAGCTTACGGGGCGGGGCGGTACTTTCATGCCTCTTTCTTTTTTTCCTGACCCGCCAATTGGGGGCGGCTATTTTTGTTCTTGTCCGCCGGGTAAGGCCGAATGGAAATTTTATGTATTTCCATGCCGCGCCCTGGATGATATGGGCGCTGTCCTTGTCTCTCCTGGCCGTGCTTTTAGGAACCAGCCTGAAACTTTCCTGGATGGAAATTGCAGCCTGGAATATTTTGGCTGTCTGCGTTATGTTTTATCTGGCCCAGGGGGCGGGCATCCTGATGTTTTTATTCGCCCGGTGGACAATAACAGCGGGCATGAGGCTTTTGATAAATTTTCTTACCGTTATTGTTATTTTTAGCCCGGGGATCAATCTGGCGTTCCTCGCGGTTTTGATCCTCTTAGGGGTTGCTGAAAATTGGGCGCCTTTTAGGATTATTAAAACAAACGGACCATCCTCAACTCCGGGGAAGGGTGAGTAATATCCGTCGGATTTACTCCAGCATGGGAGCGTCCGGGAAGAAAACAGCTTCCTGTACAAAACCTAAGGTCTGTTTAATATAATCATCGTGGTAAAAATAGTTTTTACCACAGGCGGATAATCTCCGATTATCCGCAAGGAGTTCGGATTATGAAAGTGATTTTGAACAAGGATTTGAATCCCCTGGGAGAAGAAGGGGATGTCAAAGAAGTTTCCAAAGGCTACGCAAGGAACTTTCTGTTTCCCCGCGACATTGCCCTGCCCTACACGGAAAAAACAGTAAAGCTGTTTGAAGCCCGGCGGGAAGAAATTGAGGCCAAAAAGGCGGCAAAACGGCAGGATGCGGCGGGTATTAAGGAAAAGCTTGAAGCGCTGGAATTGGTTATCACCGTGCCGGCGGGGGCCAACGGCAAGCTTTACGGCGCGGTGACAAGCCAGACCATAGCGGAAGAGCTTTCAAAACAGGGATTCCCAATCGAGCGGAAGAGAATTGAAATTCCGGGCAATGTCTTTAAGAGTGTGGGTAAGTACAAGGTTGTATTAAAGCTCTATGAGAGCGCTGCTGCGGAAGTGACGGTGACCGTACAAGCCCAGATTGTAAAAACCGAAACCAAGACCAAGGCCATGCCGGAGCGGAAGGCTCGCCGCCATGAGGCGGAAGCCAGGGCAGCCGCGTCTGAAACTGAACCGGCTGCGGGCGCCGGGGCTGTTGCGGAGAACTCCCGAACGGAAAGCGCCGCAGTTGAAAACACCGCGGCGGAAGTCTCGCCTGATACAGAACAGAACTAGTCCTGTCGTATTATGGCGCAAACCGGACCTAAGGACAGAATCCCCCCCCATAACGAAGACGCCGAACGGGCGGTCTTGGGGGGGCTTATGCTGGATGATGAGGCAATTATAACAGCAGAACTGTACCTTAGGGCCGGTGATTTTTATTCCAACGCAAACCGCCGGGTATTTGAGGCCATACAGAACCTTAAAAACGAAGGCCGTAAAGCGGATATTATTACTGCTGCGGATGAATTAAGGCGCACCGGCCAGCTTGAAGCCGCAGGGGATATCCCCTATATATCCTCTCTTACTTCGGTGGTTCCTACGGCCGCTAATATTGATTATTATGCAAAAATCGTTAAAGACTGTTCCATACGCCGCTCCCTGATCCGCCTTTCGGGGGGAATTATCACCGAATCCTACGATGAATCACGGGATTCCCGGCTGGTTCTGGAAGAAACCCAGCAGCGTATTTTTGAACTAACCAATGCCGGACAAACCTTGTCCTACAAGAGCGTCAAGGAAATAATCACTAGAACTATCGAAGCAGTAGAAAAACTGTATTATTCAAAAAGTGAGTTTACCGGCATTCCTTCGGGGTTTGAGGATCTCGATAGTATTACTTCAGGTTTTCAGCCCGCAGAACTGGTGATCATCGGGGCCCGTCCCTCCATCGGGAAGACCGCGTTGGCCCTGGCCATGGCGGCGAATATTTCGATCCGCTCTAAGATCCCCGCCGCGTTTTTTACCCTTGAAATGCCCGATCAAGCCCTTGTTTTGCGTATTATATCAAGCGAGGCTAACATAGAGTCCCAGGCTTTAAGGGCGGGGTCAAAATTTCTAAAACCCAGCAGTTTTAATAAATTGGTAGATGCGGCGGGCAAGATATACGACGCCCCCCTCTACATTGTAGACATGCCGAATATGAAACTCCTCGATCTCAGGACCCAGGCGCGGAGGCTCCGCTCGCAGGAAAAGGTAGAAATTATATTTATTGATTATCTCACCCTGATAAGTACCGAGAATTACCAAATCCCCCGGCATGAACAGGTGGCTGAAATTTCCCGGTCCCTGAAAAGCCTTGCCCGGGAACTCGGCATACCCATAGTAGCCCTGTCCCAACTCAGCCGGGAGGTGGATAAGAGGACAAAAACAGGCCCCGGCCGGCCGGTGCTGGCGGACCTGCGGGAGTCCGGCTCAATAGAACAGGACGCGGACATGGTCCTCTTCCTGCACCGGGAACGGGAGACCGATAAGGAACAATCCAATACCGATCCCGGGGGCGATAAACCCACGGAACTCATCGTGGCAAAGAACCGGAACGGGCCTACAGGAATCGTGAACATCCGCTTCCTCTCCAAATTTACCAAATTCGTTTCCGTTGATAAACACGCGGGACAGTGAGGGCGCCTCCGGGAGCGGAGGTTCATGCTTTCTCTGCGGAGAAGTATTCGTAGGCTGGTTTTGCCGCTTCCTGTTCCGCGCTTTTTTTGTTTTTTCCCATCCCGGGGCCAAAAGTTTTCCCGTTGACCGTAACTTCTATCCAGAAAAGCCGCGCATGATCAGGGCCGCTCCGTTTTATCAGATGATAGGACGGATAGCTATGAAAGAGATGCTGGCTTAATTCCTGTAAAAGCGATTTATAGTCCTGATGGTAGTTGTTGTCCCGAACCCGGATGATCTCCTGATCCATCCAGAGGCTTACAAAATTAAAGGCCGCCTTATACCCGGAATCCAGGTACAAGGCGCCGATAAGGGCTTCCAGGGCATCGGCCAGGAGGGCGTCTTTCTGTCTGCCCCCGGAATTTTCCTCCCCCTTGCCCAGGAGGAGCAGGTTGTCGATTTGAAGCTGCCGGGCAACGTTGGAAAGAATACCTTCGGAAACTACCACAGATTTGATCTTTGCCAGTTCCCCTTCGACCTTATCGGCCAGGTGACCGTAGAGCAGGGTGGCGGTTACCGCCCCGAGTATAGCGTCTCCCAGGAATTCCAGCCGTTCATTGTTAATCCGTAAGCCCGTTTCATTGGAGAGGGAACGATGCATAAAGGCAAGATTCAGGAGTTTTTGATCTCTAAAATGAATATTGGCGGCCTTTTGAAAAGCCGCCAATAGTTTCTTTCTCCCCGGATCAAGAAGAGGGCCGCCTTTTAAAGAAAGAACCTTTTTGGCAGTCCCAAGGGTTCCCAAAATCGAATCCCCCCCTGTTTTGCGATCCGGGCGGTTCAATTCCGGGGTAAGGGAGTTATTTTTGCTGGGATTTGATGTATTCGTAGGCATCCCGGACGGTTTCAAATTCGTTGGCCTTTTCATCGGGAATGGAAATACCCATTTCCTCTTCAATGGCGTAGACCAATTCATAGGTGTCCAGACTGTCCGCACCGAGATCCTGGCGGAAAGAGGCGTCTAAGGTTATTTTCCCATCGTCAATCTCCAGTTTATCGGCAATCAGTTTTTTCATCTTTTCAAACAAGTCATCCATTTACGGTTCTCCTTACTTCCCTATAGATTAAACTTTGGATTCAGGGACTATTACTTGTTTGCCCCGGTAAAAACCGCATTTGGGGCAAACCCTGTGCAATAAAATCCTGTTGCCGCAGGTACTACATTCAACTAAGGTAGGGCTAGTCAGTTTCATATTGATCGACTGCCGGCGGCGCGTCCTCGCCTTTGATGTTTTTGCTCTGGGTACAGCCATTTAAAACCTCACTTCAAAATTCCTGTAATTTTCATTTCAGTTCAGTTTAACAAAACAAGCCATTTTTGTCAATATCACGGGCAGGGCGAGCGCATACCCCAAGACCTGAAAAGATGATAAAACAGGAGGCATACAAGAGATTTTCTGGGAGGGGAATCCATGGGAGAAACAAAGACAGAGCCGATAATGGCGTATTTTTCGGTAATAGCAGATCCAAGGCAGGAAGTGAACAAGCTGTATCCGCTGGGAGAGGTGATAGCCATCACGATATTGGCGGTGATGTCGTTTGCGCGAGGGTGGGAAGACATCCAGCGCTACGGGGAATCGAAGGAAGCATGGCTTTCAAAGTTTCTGAAACTGGAACATGGCATACCGAAACACGATGTGTACCGGCGGGTATTTTGCGCGTTAAAGCCCGGAGCGATAGAAGAATGCTTTATGAACTGGGTTCGTTCGATAAAGAAAGACATCAAGCGGGAAGTAATAGCAATTGA
>JAITNM010000306.1 GCA_031290475.1 Treponema sp.
GTAAAAGGCGCCTCAATAACGTACTTGAGGGGTGGCGGCGAAAAAAACACGGGCGGGACCACCGGGAGGACCCGTGTTTTTTTCGGCCGACAGGACCCCAAGTGGATTTTTTAAGGCGCCGCTTGGATGTTTTTGTTGTAACTTTGAACTGCTGCAGGCCCTCTTCAAACTATAGGCGGAATGTGGTTAAATGATCTCATGCCCAAAAGCGAGTATATTCGTAATTTTTGTATTATCGCCCATATTGATCATGGTAAATCCACCCTGGCGGACCGGCTTATCCAAAAAGGAGGCCTGGTAGAGGACCGGAATTTTCAGGATCAGATCCTGGACAACATGGATATTGAGCGGGAGCGGGGGATCACTATTAAGAGCCAGGCGGTGACCCTTCCCTATAAGGCAAAGGACGGGCATGAGTACGAACTCAACCTGGTGGATACTCCGGGGCATGTGGATTTTACCTACGAGGTGTCCAGGGCCATCAGCTCCTGTGAGGGGGCCCTGCTCCTGGTGGACGCCACCCAGGGGGTTCAGGCCCAGACCCTGTCCAATATGTACCTGGCCCTGGAACACGATTTATCGATACTTCCGGTGATCAATAAGATCGACATGCAGGCGGCTGATATCCCCGCCGCAAAACAGCAAATCGATCATGATCTCGGGCTTGACAGTGACGGCGCGCTCCTGGTTTCGGCAAAGCGGGGGACCGGGGTTGATGAGCTTTTCGAGGCCATTGTCAGCCGTATTCCCGCGCCCAAAGGCAGTTCTTCCGCGTCCCTGCGGGCGCTGATCTTCGACTGCCACTACGATCCCTACCGGGGGGTTGTGGTTCACTTACGGATTTTTGACGGTACGATAACGAGGGGAATGAGAATACGGTTCATGTCAAACGGCAGTGAATACGATGTGGAAACCGTGGGGGTCTTTAAACTTGCCTTGGTTGAAACTGCGGAGATCTCCAGCGGAAGCGTGGGGTACGTTATCGCGGGGATTAAAACCGTAAGCGATGTCCGGGTGGGGGATACCGTTACCGGCGCCGTAAATCCCTGCGAAAGGCCTTTGCCGGGCTTCCGGGAAGTAAAGCCCGTGGTTTTCTCCTCAATATATCCGGTGGACTCCAACGACTATGAGGAACTCAAATCCAGTTTAGAAAAACTAAAGCTCAATGACGCTTCCCTGATCTACGAAAAGGATTCTTCCGCAGCCCTGGGGTTCGGGTTCCGCTGCGGCTTTTTGGGGCTCCTCCACCTGGAGGTGATCCAGGAACGGCTTGAAAGGGAATTCGATCAATCTGTTATTTTTACCGCGCCTTCGGTAAAATACAAAGTAAGACTGCGTAACGATGGCGGAGAGATCTTTGTGGACAACCCCACCGAGTACCCCGATGAAGGCCGTGTCGAAGGGGCGGAGGAGCCCTGTATCAGGGCGTCCATCATCACCCCAACCCAGTTTCTCGGAAACATCATGACATTGTGCATGGAGAAGCGGGGAGTGCAGACCAATATGACCTACCTGGACGAAAAGCGGGTGGAGATCGTCTACGACATGCCCTTAGCGGAAGTACTGTTTGATTTCTACGATCGCCTTAAAAGCATCAGCAGAGGTTATGCGTCCTTCGATTATGACATTACCGGTTACAAGAATACAGAACTGGTAAAGCTTGATATACTCCTTAACGGCAAGGCGGTAGACGCGCTGTCCCAGCTTGTGTTCCGGGGCAGCGCATACGACCGGGCGCGGATGGTTTGTGAACGTTTGCGGGATGAAATCCCCCGGCAGCAGTTTAAGATCCCGATTCAGGGCGCCATGGGCAGCCAGATCATCGCCAGGGAAACGGTAAACGCCCTGCGCAAGGATGTGCTGGCAAAGTGCTACGGCGGCGACATTACCCGCAAGCGCAAACTTCTGGAAAAGCAGAAGGAAGGGAAGAAGCGGATGAGAATGGTGGGGGATGTGGAACTGCCCCAAAGCGCATTCCTCGCGGTGCTTAAGACCAAGAACGAGTAGGCGTGTCCAGATTTTTCCTTGCCAAGTTCCAGAGTTTCAGGAAGGGGTCTATTTCCACCCGTACCCTTTTGAGAAATGACAGATCTTCTATGCCCGGCCGCCGCCCCTCGGTTCCCGCGCAGTCCGGAAAGTGGGCCCAGAGGTAGTCGCACTCGTCCAGAAGCGTTTCAAGCCGCTCCCCAAACTGCGCCTCAGTTTGCCCCGCTTCCGGAACCTTTTCCCCGGTGAGCATGGCCCGAAGCTCCTCCAAGGCCTCCTGTTCCTTCAGGATAAATGCGGACAGGGCCCGTGCGGTCAAAAGAGGCCGCGCCGGCAGCAGGGGGCGTGCGTCCGGAAGGGGCGGCTTTTGGCCTTCCCCGGCTTCGGTTTTTTCACCGGGCTCAGTAATGCTGTTTTGAGCCCCCCCTCCGCCGCCTGTTTCCAAAAGCCCCAGGGCGTTTTCAAGGGACAGTGTTTCCACCCCAAGCTTTAGCCCTGATCCGGCGATGTCCCGAAGGCGGCCGCCCTGGGGGGCAAATTCCCGTTCGAAGAGATCCCGGTAATTTTTTAGGGAAATATCGGTCAGTACCGTCCCGCCCGATTTTGAGAGCCCTCTGCCGGCGCCTTTCCTGAAGGCGGCCGCGCCCGAAATGAGGGGGCGGAGTCTTGACTGCAGGCGGAGTTTTTCCCGGTGGCTTGGGCTTGAGCGGGCATGGAAGAGATCCACGGTAAAGGAGAAGTCTATCCCGGCAATAATGACCGGCCCGGAACCAAGGCGCAATGACAGAAATACTGTTGAAAGTCCTACGGAACCCAGGGGCGGGATTTTTTCAGGCAGTAATCCTGTTGCTTCAAGACGGTCAAAAAGGCGGAGCGGCGCCCAGGGGGTAAAGAAGATGTAAGGCTTGCCCCCCTTGAGCCCCCCGGTGGCGGGAAGGGCGGAAAGGTCCATGGCGAGGGGCAGCTCCCAGTCCCCAAGGCCGATAAAATCCCTGAGGTTCCAGTGCTGGCTTTCCAGGGCGACTACCAAATCGGGCTTTATCCCCCGGGCCTTAAGGCTCCCCAGGGCGGTATCCACCGCGACAATGATAAAGGGCCTCCGTGCCGGGAACTTCGCCTCCAGTCCGTCCAGAACGCCGTCCAGGGAGGGGCCTGCCCCCAGGACCAGTATGGGCCTTGTCCCAAAGTTCAGCTTTTCGATTCCCTCGGCGCCGGCCAGGAGGGGCAGGTTTCTCAGGGTGTTGGAAATATACCGGCGGCCCAGCTTGGCAAGGGTAATGGCGTTACCCCAATCGGCGGCTATTTCCCGGCGCAGTACTTCTGCCAGGGCGTCGTAGGTTTTTACGTCAAATTGCCACCCCCCGGAAAGGCGCAGCATTGCTATCCGGCGGAAACGGCGGCTCCCCCAGCAGCTGCGGACAAGGGCGCAGAGGTGAACCGGATCGGCGCTACGGGTAAAGCAGAGCCTGTCTGTGGCGTTCAGGAGGGGGGTGAGGGCTTCTTCCGCCAGGCGGGCGAGCTCTTCATCGGTCTCCACGCAGAGTACTGCCGAATCGGCGCTGATGCTGTCAAGGAGTTTTTCAAGACCGTATCCGAAAAGGGGGGATACGCAGAAATACAGCGTACGGTTCAGCTTGGAAACAGCGTCAACCAGCCGCTCCGCCTGGGTTATGGGATCAATTGTGGAAAGGAGGGTTTTCCCCCGGTAAGAGAGGGAACATCCCCGGCGGGCCGTGATTCGCCGGGGAATATCGCCGATCATGTATCGCCGCTGGTGATGTAGAGTTTTAAGAAGGTCTCCATAAACCGGTCCTGGAGTTTAGCGCTGGAAAGGAACCATGGGCGTAAAAAGAGTTCGGTATTGTAGCTCAGCCAATAGCCGTTGTAGATGCCTTTAACCCCATCCACGGTATTTTCATCCGCAGCGCTCTCCTCAACCGGGTAAAGGACTAACACCGTATTCCCAATGACAAAGGGAGATGAGGGAGTTCCCAGAGGGGTTTGAAAGGCGTTGCGCCAGAAAATATCGGAATTTCCCGCGCTACTGAGTTCGCCGATTGAAAAGGAAGAGAGGGTACGGAAAAGATCAACACCGTCAGTTTCCTGGTACCCTCCGTATCCGGGAACTTGCCTGCGGGAGCCGTAATTAACGGGCAGGGGGCCGAAACTCTGTTTATCCAAACCCTGTAGAAGAAGGGCGCTCTCAAAATCATTTGCTTTAGCCAGATCAATAAAATCATCCGCCTCTGAAATGATCCAATCCTCTACCCTGCCCCGTTCGTAATCCATCAGGTAAGTCCGGATCTTTTGCAAATTGGCGCTGTCGCCGGTATCCGCGGCATAGGCGGCCGTTTCCGCCCGGTAGAAAACCCAGCCGGCGTCGGTTTTTATGATGGAGGAGAATTCCTCCCCAGCCAGGGAAGCAAGCATGTCCCGCCGTTCCTCCCCTTCGTTGTTGAATTCAAAAACCATTCTGAGCCCCAGATCGCCTCCCCGGTCCGCATAGGAGTCCTGGGAGTAAGAACGGGCGGCGTCCTCAAAGGCCATTCCGTTGTGGATTTCGGTGAGTACTTTTTTGGCTTCATTTTCCCCGGAACTAATGGTAATCCGGTAAAGGTGGGTTATCCTGAAAAGGGAAGGATTGGCCTGGGCATAGGCGACGGCTTCCGAGTCAGGGTAGTCTTCCAGGGGAAAGGTCACTAAATCGAAACTCCTCTCGGGAGAAGCCATGGAGGCAATAAAATCAGCCTCCCTGGAAGAGATCCTGAGCCCGGTAATATCGTCCCGGTATCTTTCCTTGGTGATAGTATCCTGCATATCCTTCCAGAGGGCCATTCGGGCCGCGTTATCCAATTGCCGGTACCGGGCGGCGGAGAAATGGCCGTTTTCCTGGAAATCCGGCAGGGCCGCAACCCGCCGGTTCACCAGATCCTTGGGCGCCTTGTACCCCGCTTCCTCCATGTCGCTCAGCATGGCGGTATGGAGCACGGCTTCCTCAAAAGCCTGACGCCAAATCTGGTAGGAGAGAAATTGAAAATTACCCTGGTCCAGGGAATTTTGCATATTCTGGGATATTTGACGCTGAACCCGGCCAAAATAATTTCCCGGAACATAGCTAATGGGGATTTTATTGTAACTGCCAAAGGTCAAATCCATCTGCCCCCGCGCCGCTTCGGGCACAATAGCCGGGACAAACACGAATGCCACAATCACAATGACCAGCACGATGATGGTACCGATAAAAATAACAGGCCGGGTCTTAAACTTACGGACAAATTCAGAATCTTCTTTATTCCGTAAGACAGGCGGCTTTTTTCCCTTGGAATCCATGAAATTCCTACCTCATGCAAAAAACTTGAGATTATTATAGCATTTTGATAACCCCTAGTCAATCACGGGGAATCACCGAAAAAACGGTAGTTGACCGATAAAAGCCGGCTGGTTTTCTGAATTGCGAATTGCTGCCGGTAATTCCGGGCGGCGGCTGGCGGAGAAATAATCCGGATACCGCATTTGGTGTCACCAAATGCGTTCCCGCCCCCAAAGCCGCCCCTCCCGTGCGGGAGGGGCGCGGTTCGGCGCCCGGCGCCTATTCCCAGACCATCGTTGTCCCCGCATAGTTGGCAGTGGTAGGGGAAGCGTCTGAGGAGAGGGCGCTATCATACATGACTATGTCGGTAAGAGCTGTGGTGCTGTTCCTCTTCTTTAAAGGAGCGTATATATACAACGCTTGACCCGCGTCAGCTGCACTTATAGTCGTTGGCGCCCCTGTCCAATTAAATGGCCCTTGCCCTGCCTTGTTAGCTAGTGCGTGCGAAGTTCCGGTAATGTTAATCTTAGACATCTTAAAGACGGCGCGGGGATAACTGACCCCATGTTCAACATACACGCCGCCGCCATAGGCCTGGGCGGTATTACTATAGATATTCCCACTCTCTATGATAAAGGAGCCGCCTGAAATAGCCACCCCGCCGCCTCTTGAACCATAGACGGAACCAGTGACTGTATTGCCACTAATAGTCCCGCCCTTCATGGTAAAGGTCCCGGCATTCATATACACGCCGCCGCCGTTCATCGACTTATTGGTACTGATTGTCGTGCCGGTCATGGTAATAGTTCCTCCGGCAACAAGGATCCCTCCCCCTCCTCCGGCGGTGTTACTGGAGGTATTGCTCGTGACGTTCCCGCCACTCAGGGTAAGGGTACCGCCGCTATAGATCCCTCCGCCATTACTAGTAACGGTATTGGCCGAGATGGTCCCGGCGCCCAGGTAAAAATTGCCGCCATTATACACGCCGCCGCCCCACACGGCGCGATTAAGCGTGATAGTCCCGCCATGCATGGTAAAGGCAGCGGTGGCGGCGCCAATATGTACCCCGCCTCCGCCGCCGACAGTCGCGACATTGCTTGAGACGGTCCCGGCGCTCAGGGTAAAGGCAGCGTTGGCGGCGATATACACGCCGCCGCCGCTGTTCGCGGCAGTGTTGCCCGTGATGGTCCCGGTTTCGCCGCCGTCCAGGGTAAGCGCGCCGCCTCCGCCGATATACGCCCCGCCGCCATTGTCGGCGTCCCCACCTTTAAGGGTCAGATATTGTCTCAGGGTTACCCGGTTGTTCGAGTCCGAGATATACAGCACCCGCCTTTTCCCGGTGGCGTCAAGGACGCCCGCGTTGGTCCCGGCCCCAAGACCGCGCAGTTCTATAGCCGGGTACGCGTTGGCCCCGGTTATAGAGACCATACCGTTGGAAAAACCGCTTATGTAGTTCAGGGTCCCCTTGATATCACTGTAGACCTCCTGCTCTGTGGCCAGGCCCTTATTCGGCCAGGTAGCCAGGGAGTATTCGTTGCGCATCCTCACCAGCGCCCGGTCTACCGTTGCCAGGGGGGCCGCGGTGGTAAGCCCGGTATTCCCGTCACTACTCCCCGTCGCGAAAACATACCACTGGGTGGTAAAGGGGGTGAACGGGAAGGTGACGGTTACCACGCCGCTGTTCGCCGAGTTCGTGACCGTCGTCGCCCCGCTGTAGCTAAAGAAGTTCGCCGGAATACCGTCGAGGGTGTATCCCGGTTTGGGCGTCAGGG
>JAITNM010000091.1 GCA_031290475.1 Treponema sp.
TTAATAACGAACTTGCCAATAAACGGCTGGGAACCGCCAGTACAAAAGACCGTGGCGAAGTCCACGGTTCCAATGCCAAGCCCTTTAAACAAAAGGGTACCGGCCGGGCTCGCCGGGGTGATAAAAAGTCCCCGATTATGGTAGGAGGCGGAACCATTTTTGGCCCCAAGCCCAGGGATTTTTCCTATTCTATTCCAAAAAAAGCAAAACGCCTTGCCCTTAAAACCATATTAAGCTTGAAAGTCCAAAGCGATACCCTCAAAATCGTGGAAGATTTCTCGGTAGAGTCGGGAAAAACAAATGATTTGGCGGGGATTTTGAAAAATTTCGGTGATGCCGAACGAACGGTGATCATCCTTGCCGATGATGACAATAAAGTGAAGCGGGCGGGGGCGAATATTCCCTGGCTTTCCTTCCTTTCCTACAAACGCCTCCGGGCCCACGACCTGTTCTACGGACGCCGGGTCCTGCTTCTGGAATCTGCCGCCAAGAGCCTCAATTCATTTTATGGGGTTGCCAAGGAGGCCGTTGAATGATTTATGAAAAAATCCTCATAGAGCCGGTTTTGTCTGAAAAGGCAAATCAGCTGCGGGAAGAGGGAAAATACGTATTTAAAGTGGACCCTGCGGCAACCAAGATCCAAATAAAGGAAGCGGTACGGCGGCTCTTCAATGTACATCCTATTTCATGCACCGTCATGGTAATGGGTGGTAAGCCGAAACGGCAGCGTAACAAGGAAGGGTACACTTCAACCTGGAAAAAGGCCATTGTGCGGCTTCCTAAAAACGAGAAGATCGCCCTCTTTGAGGGAGTGTAAGGAAAGATTATGGGTATTAAGACATATAAACCGATCACCGCCGGTATGCGGCAGTGGATAAGCCTGGATTTTTCCGAACTAACCAAGGGTGTTGAACCTGAAAAAACCCTTACTTCGGGGAGACCTGAACGGGCAGGCCGGGATTGGAACGGCCGGATCAGCGTGTGGCACAAGGGCGGCGGTCACAAGCGCCGTTATCGGACCATTGATTTTAAAAGGAATAAGATCGGCATCCCCGGTAAAGTAGCTACTATTGAGTACGATCCTAACCGGAGCGCCAATATTGCCCTTATCAAATACGTTGACGGTGAAAAACGCTACATTATCGCCCCTAAGGGCTTAGTTGTGGGCGCTACTATTAAATCCGGTCCCGATGCCCCTATTGAGGCGGGGAACGCCCTTCCCCTGGAAAATATCCCCCTGGGGTTCACGGTGCACAATATTGAGCTTACCCTGGGCCGGGGCGGCCAGATGGTTCGTTCCGCCGGCGGCGGCGCCCTCATCGCGGCAAAAGAAGGGGATTATGTTACCGTTAAGCTGCCCTCCGGTGAGATGCGCATGGTGTTTAAAAAATGCTACGCCACCATCGGTACCGTAGGCAATGAGGACCACATGAATACCCAGTTCGGCAAGGCCGGACGGAAGCGCTGGCTGGGGGTTAGGCCCACGGTTCGCGGTATGGCCATGAATCCTGTTGATCACCCCCACGGAGGCGGTGAAGGCAAGAGTAAGGGTATCCACCCGGTAACCCCTTGGGGGCAGCCGACTAAGGGATATAAAACCCGTAACAAGCATAAACCTTCGTCCCGGTTCATCGTACGCCGCGGTAAGAAGAAATAATTGAGACCGTTCCAAAATGTTAGATTTTGGAACGGTTAGGACACCCTGAAAAGCATTGAGTTTTTCAGCGTGCCCCTAGGGGAGCATTGGATGTCAAGATCCATTAAAAAAGGGCCCTTCATAGAGAAGAGTCTTTATAAGAAAGTGCTGGAGATGAGTAAAGCCGGGGATCGGCGGATGATCAAAACCTATTCCCGTTGTTCTACCATCATCCCCGAAATGGTAGGGGGGACTATTTCCGTCTACAACGGGAAGGCCTGGGTTCCGGTGTACATTACCGAAAACCTGGTAGGTCACAAGCTGGGTGAATTTTCACCCACCCGTATTTTTCGGGGTCACGCCGGATCCGATAAGAAGGCGGCAAGGGGCTAAATTATGGCGGAAAAAAAAGCGAAGTCCGGTTACCGGGCAGAGACCAGGTATCTTATTGCCTCACCCTACAAGATTCGGCCTGTAGCGGCATTGATTCGCCGTAAGCCTTATCCGGAGGCGGTTTCCCTTTTAGAGAATATGCCCCATAGGGGCGCCAAGATTATCCGGAAGACGGTTAAATCCGCGGCGGCCAATGCCCTGAATAGGAATAAGCAGTTAGATGAAGATATGCTCTACGTCAAGGAAATTTTGGTTGACGAAGGCCCCCGGATGAAGCGGATCTGGTTCCGCGCCAAGGGAAGGGCGGATATGCTTCTTAAAAGATTGTGCCATATAACCGTGGTAATTGATGAAACTGGAAAGGTGGGGGAATAAGGTGGGACAAAAAGTAAATCCGATTGGATTACGGATTGGAATTAATAAAACCTGGTCTTCCCATTGGTATGTGGATCCCAAGGAATACGCCAATACCCTGCATGAGGACCTGAAGCTTCGTAAATTTATTACCGGTATGCCCGAAACCAAGGGAGCGGATATCGCTGAATTAGAAATTATTCGCCACCCTCAGCGTATTACCATTGTTATCCATACTGCCCGGCCGGGTGTAATCATCGGGGTAAAGGGCGCAAATATCGAAAAAATAGGCGCGGAACTTCAAAAGTTTGTCACCAAAAAGGTGCAGATAAAGATAAAAGAAGTGCGGAATGCGGACAGCAACTCCCAGATCATTGCCCAGAACATCGCCCGCCAGCTCCTGGCCCGGGGGTCTTTCCGCCGCACCATGAAGCAGGCTATTTCCAACGCCATTAAGAAGGGTAATGCCCAGGGAGTCAAAGTACGGCTTTCGGGACGCCTGGGCGGCGCCGAAATGTCCCGTACCGAAGAAGCAAAGGAAGGGCGTATACCCCTCCATACCCTGCGGGCTGATATTGATTATGGTTTTGCGGAAGCCCACACAACTTTTGGCGCCATCGGCATCAAGGTATGGGTTTTTAACGGCATGAAATACGGCAAGGAACAGAAAGAGGATGCGGGGGTTCTGGTCCGCAAACAGCGCCGAGGCGGCGAACGGGAACGGAGTGAACGCGGTGAACGCGCCCCGGCGAGGAGTTGAGGAGTAAGGTATGCTGAGTCCTAAGCGTGTAAAATTCCGGAAGGTGCAGCGGGGTACTATGCCTGGAAACGCCACACGGGGTAATTCGGTGGTTTTCGGTGAATACGGCCTTGTGGCCCAGGACCGGATGTGGATAACCAACAGGCAGATTGAGGCGGCTCGTGTTGCCATGAACCGTCATGTTAAGCGGGGCGGTAAACTTTGGATCCGCATATTTCCGGATAAGCCCTATTCCAAGAAACCGGCGGAAACCCGCATGGGTAAGGGCAAGGGCGCCCCGGAATACTGGGTAGCGGTGGTTAAGCCCGGTACGGTGATGTTCGAGCTTGGCGGTATCGAGCGGAAACTGGCTGAGGATGCCATGACCCTGGCGGGGTCAAAGCTTCCGATTAAGACTAAGTTTGTAGCCCGTTCAGATTTTGAGTTGGGCTTATAAGCCGGTTGGCAGGGGAAAGGGTATGAAAAATTCATTTAAGAATTTGAGCTTTGCGGAACTCAAGGCCAAGCGGGATGAGCTTAACAAGAAGTATATGGAACTCCGTTTTCAGATTGTCATAGGCCATGTGGATAACCCGCTGCAGAAGCGTAATTTGCGCCGGCAGATCGCCCGGCTCAATACACTCATTCATCAGCAGGAGAAAGCCCAGGCGCTGGAGAAGCTGACGACCGGGAAGCAGGCCTAAGGTGAGGAAATAAAATGGCGGAAGAATCGGTAAATACCGTAAAAAGCGGCAAAAAAGAATTTGTGGGGATTGTGAAAAGCGATAAGATGAATAAATCTATCGTGGTGACGGTGGAAACTACTACCCTTCATCCCCTGTATAAAAAGTATGTACGGCAGGTTAAGAAGCTTAAAGCCCATGATGAGGCCAACGACGCGAAGGTCGGTGACCGGGTTCGGGTAATAGAATGCCGGCCTGTAAGCAAGGAAAAATGCTGGAATTTAGTAGAAATTGTCGAGCGTGCGCGGTAATTACTATAATATCGCTCTAAGGGGTGTGGTTTAAATGATCCAGGTAGAAACGTTCCTGAATGTGGCCGACAATTCAGGCGCCAAGATGGCCCAGTGCATTAAGGTTCTTGGCGGTTCAAAACGGAAGTATGCGAGCATTGGCGATATCATCGTTGTTGCGGTAAAGGATGCCCTTCCCACATCAACGATTAAGAAGGGCTCGGTGGAAAAAGCCGTGGTGGTGCGGACTCACAAAGAGTACCGCCGCCCTGACGGTACTTATATTCGGTTTGATGATAACGCGTGTGTGATCATCGATGCGGCGCTTAACCCCAAGGGTAAGCGCATATTCGGGCCTGTGGCGCGGGAATTGCGGGAAAAGGGAGACTTTATGAAGATCGTTTCCTTGGCCCCGGAGGTGTTATGAGGGCGCGATGGTTCTTGAACCTGAGGAGTCTCAAGGAGAAACAGAATGGCTGAAGTAGCGCATAAATTTAAATTAAAGAAAGAAGATACGGTGCAGATCATTGCCGGAAAAGACAAGGGCAAAAAGGGCCGGATACTCAAGATACTCCGGGAAAAGGACCGGGTGGTGGTAGAGGGGGCCAATATTGTTAAGAAAGCCCAAAAGCGCCGAAACCAGCAGGACCGGGGGGGTATCGTTGAGATCGAGGCGCCCCTCCATGCTTCCAATCTGATGATCGTCTGTAAAAAATGCGGACCTACCCGGATAGGGTATAAGATCTCCGGCGATACCAAAACCAGGGTTTGCCGGAAGTGCGGGGAGGCTCTGTAATGGCTGGATACGAACCGCGGCTTAAGAAAATTTACCGGGATACGGTTGCCCCGGAATTGTTTAAAGAATTCGCGTATAAGTCGCCTATGCAGACCCCAAAACTGGAAAAGATTGTGGTCAGCATGGGGGTCGGTGAGGCGTTGCAGAACAAGAAGCTCCTGGACGCCGCCATTAACGATCTTACCCTGATCACCGGCCAGAAGGCGGTAAAGACTAAGGCCCGGAAGTCAATCGCGAACTTTAAAATCAGGGAAGGTCAGGAAATCGGCGCCAAGGTCACCCTGCGGGGGACGATGATGTACGAATTTCTTGATCGGCTGGTAAATGTGGCCTTGCCCCGTGTTAAAGACTTTCGCGGGGTAAATCAGAACGCGTTTGATGGAAACGGGAATTATGCGCTGGGTATTACCGAACAGATCATTTTCCCCGAAATAGACTTTGATAAGATTGAACGGGTGGCGGGACTTAATATTGTCATCGTCACCACGGCTCGGACTGATGCGGAAGCTAAAGCCTTCCTCTCTAAGTTCGGAATGCCCTTCAGGAAATAGGAGGTACCATGGCTAGAAAAGCGATGATCATTAAGGCGCTTAGGACGCCTAAATATAAAACCCGGAAAGTGAACCGGTGCCGGATCTGCGGGCGGGCCCGGGGGTATCTCCGGAAATTTCAGATGTGCCGTCTTTGCTTCCGTAAGCTCGCGAGCGAAGGGCTTATTCCCGGTGTCACAAAATCAAGCTGGTAGGAGATAAGGATGAGTATTTCTGATCCCATTGCGGATATGCTGACCAAGATCCGGAATGCCGGAATGGCAAAGCACGAAAAAGTTGATATCCCTACCTCCAAGCTTAAGCTCGAAATCGTAAAGATTTTAAAGACCGAAGGGTATATCAAGAACTTTAAAAAGGTAAACCAGGAAGGCGCCAATACTATCCGGGTTTTTCTGAAATATGATGACGAGACCGGACCGATTATTCACGGTATCGAGAAGGTGTCAAAACCCGGACGCCGTGTATATACAGGTTATAAAAGTATGCCGAGGGTGTTTAACGGCTATGGAACCCTGATTGTTTCCACTTCGATTGGGGTGACTACCGGTAAGAAGGCCGCCGAGAAAAGAGTCGGCGGAGAGATTATCTGTACAGTTTGGTAAGAGGGAAATCATGAAACTTCATTTCATGTTCAATTTAACCGCCCGGCTTTGCAGCCGCGCTAATGTAGAGGTTATATGTCGCGTATAGGTAAAATTCCGGTTAAGGTCCCCCAGGGCGTAACGGTAAACTTCAAAGATGAGGTGATTTCCGTGGAAGGCCCCAAGGGAAAACTGACCCAAAAGTATCATCCGGTGATAACCTTTGAAACCCAGGGGGAACAGATCCTGGTGGGCCGGGTAAATGAGGAAAAGCAGACTAAGGCTTTTCACGGCCTCTACCGGAACTTGTTGAACAACATGGTTGTAGGGGTTTCCGCGGGCTTTTCCAAGACCCTGATCATCACCGGGGTCGGTTATCGTGCGGAGGTTCAGGGAAAACTCCTTTCCATGAGCCTGGGCTATTCCAGCGACATCTACGTAGGGATTCCCGACGGGATTGGCGTTACCGCCGATACCGGAGGAAAACTTGTGATAAGCGGGGTAGATAAACAGCAGGTTGGTCAATTTGCCTCGGAAATTCGCAAACTCAGGGAGCCTGAGCCGTACAAGGGCAAGGGAATCCGTTATGAGAATGAGTATGTCCGTAGAAAAGTCGGTAAGTCCGGCGTGAAATAACGGAAAGAGGTTTTTATGCTGCGTAAAATGATTGAAAAAGACCGGAAACGGCTTAAAAGAAAGATCCATATCCGCAAACAGATTTCCGGTACCGCCGAGCGGCCCCGGATGAGTGTTTTCCGGAGTAACCGCAGGTTGTCGATCCAGGTGATCGACGATGTCAAAGGCTTTACCCTTGCCTCCGCTTCCACCTTGGAAAAGGAATTTAAGGACATCAAGGCCACGGTGGAAGGGGGCGGTAAACTGGGCGAAATTATAGGGAAAAGGCTTCTGGAAAAGAACATCAAAGAAGTGGTCTTTGACCGGAATGGCTATTTGTATCATGGCGTCGTCAAGGCGATAGCTGAAGGGGCCCGGAAAGCCGGGGTCCAGTTCTAGGGGGCGGAATGTCAGAC
>JAITNM010000252.1 GCA_031290475.1 Treponema sp.
TTGTGGAGTACCAGTTCAGTACGGCCAAAAAAGTCATAAACCGGGGCGATTCGGACCAAGGGGTCAAGGAAAGCCTGGATACTCTGGCCGGGTATTTAAAGGAAGACGCCGCCCGGTTGGACAGCAAGACGGAAAGCGCCTTTGGGGTGTTTCTGGGCGCCCTGCTGATCATAGTCAGGGAAGGTTTTGAGGCCATCCTCATTGTGGGCGCCATCATCGCCTACCTTATAAAGAGCGGGAACAAGAAAAATACCCGGGCGGTGTATATCGGCTCCCTCATCGCCCTGGGCCTCAGCGTGGTAATGGCCTGGATACTGAACGCCCTTACCAGCACCGCCAGCGGCAGGAACCAGGAGATCATCGAAGGGGCAACCATGCTCGTCGCGGTGGCGGTCCTCTTCTATGTCAGCAACTGGATGGTGTCAAAGGCCGAGTCCAAAGCATGGAGTTCTTATATAGAAGGAAAGGTGCAGAATTCTATCGCGCGGGGCAGTATGTTCTCCCTGGCTTTCGCCGCCTTTCTCGCGGTGTTCCGGGAAGGGGCTGAGACCATCATCTTCTACCAGGCCCTTCTCGCGGGGAACCAGGGCTATGTCAACATGATCTGGCTGGGTCTCGGGATCGGCGTAGTTGCGCTGGTGATCATCTATATCCTGATCCGGGTCTTGAGCCTCAGACTCCCCATCAAGCCCTTTTTCCTGGGCACCAGCATCCTGCTCTTTGTGATGTCCGTGGCCTTTACCGGCTCGGGGATTAAGGAGCTTCAGGAAGGAAACGTCATCCCCGTCACCATGCTGCCCTTTAATTTCACCGTGGACATTCTGGGGATCTATCCCACGGCGGAAACCCTTATCCCCCAAATACTGTTCCTGGGGGTTACGGTGTGTACCTTTTTGTTTCAGATTCGGAAAAACAGGCGGCGGGTTTTATCCGCCCGAGCAATAGGGTATTAACTCGGGCCGTTGGCCATGAGAAAAAAATTAAGAAGGAGCAAGTACATGAATATCAGAAAACTGATGGTACTTCTTTTGATTACGGTTTCCGCCGCCTTCGCCTTTGCCGGCGGCGGTAAGCAGCAGGGTACAAGGCCGGCCAGTACGGTCGCCCCCGGCGAGGTCGCGGGCTTTGAGGAATTCCCCCTGGGGGACGACCACGAACTGGGGCCCCTCAATGTGGCGGGGGTGTATTTCCAGCCGGTGGATATGATCCCCGCGGCGGCGGGGCTTCCCGCATCCCAGTCGGACATCCATATTGAGGCTGATATTTCCGCCCTGGAGAACGATCTGGGCTACGGCGTCGGCGACTTTGTACCGAACCTGACGGTCCGCTACGAAATTACCCAGAAGAACGGCTGGAAGATCGACGGAACCTTTATGCCCATGAACGCCAGCGACGGGCCCCACTACGGGGCTAACGTGAAATTGAACGGCGTAGGGGAATATAAAGTGAGATTTCTCATCCAGAACCCCGAAGCCCAGGGTTATGTGCTCCACGTTGACAAAACAACCGGGGTTCCCGGCAGGTTCTGGAGCCAGCCCCTGGTTGCCGAATGGGATGTGATGTATCCCGGACCGTCCTGGTAAACAATGCTGAAAGTTTTTATCCGGGTAATAGAACTATTACCCGGTATCTCAGTGATGACAGCGATGCTGTTTGCCGCCTTTTATTCAGGCGGCGGCGGGAAGGGCGTTCTCCATTGGGGATGCTTTGCGGGAACCGCCGCAGCGCTGTTATTGGCGGTATTACGGCGTACTACGGCGCTTATCAACCTTGGGGTATGGGGCGCGTGGACAATGGCCTTTGCCTTCCTGGCGGAAATACTGTTCATGGCGCTTTTTTGGACAAAAAAGGCGCCGGGCGCCGATCCGGGCGGCGCGGGGACGCGGGTTTTTAACCGGACGGCGGCGGCCCTTTGCGGCGCCCTGCTTTTTTACGCCCTGCCCCCTGTTTTTCTGATACCGCCGGATTTTTTGCTCGCCGGGATGAGCTTTTTTAATACCGAATTTCTTTTTAAGTGCGCCGGATACGCGGCAGGCCTGCTCGTTGTTTTTATAACGGCTCTGGCGTTCTTTAAGATCGCCTCCGGCGTATCACGGACGCTGCTTGGCCTGTTCATTTCGATCCTGATTACCATAACCGCCCTTGAACAGTTAACGGCAATTATCCGCCTCCTTTTTGCGCGGCGCGTTATCCCCATGAACCGGCAGCTTTTCAGGATCATCATACTGGCGGTGAACAACGAAATTGTTTTTCTCCTTACTCAAATCGCCGTAAGCGCGGTACTGGTTGTTGTCTGCTTTGCAAACTCCGCCAGGGGCAAGCCCCCTTCCGGCGGAGAACGCCGCGCCGGATCCCCGCCCTCCGCTTCCGCCGGGGAGCCCAATCCCGCGGAAAGGCGGAAAGAAAAGGCGGCCCGGCGGAACAGGCGGCGCTGGTGCGTAACGGCGGCTGCGGGCTGTGCCGCAGCGATACTGTCGCTTACGGCGCTAAAAACAATTTCCGAAAGAGCGGTGGAACTTTCCCCCGCGGAGGCGATGACTATTTCCGGCGGGGAAATCATTATTCCCGCGTCCCAGGTAGAGGACGGCCATCTCCACCGCTTTGCCTTTATGGCGGAAGATGGGACGGAGGTACGCTTTATCGTGGTCAAGAAAAGCGCGGCCTCCTATGGGGTGGGCCTTGACGCGTGCGACATCTGCGGCGCTACGGGCTATTACGAGCGTAAGGACGGCATTGTCTGCCGGCTCTGCGATGTGGTAATGAATAAATCGACTATCGGTTTTAAAGGCGGCTGTAATCCCGTCCCCCTGGCCTATACCATGAGGGAAGGTTCCATGATTATCAAAGTAGATGATTTGGAAAACGAAAAAAAGCGCTTTCAATAGGAGTTGGTTATGCGCATAAATGCGCTTCGATTTACCTGTGCGCTAAAGCGCACCAAATAGGGGTTATTATGTTTTGGCGGATGGTTTCCTGCGCCTTGCTGCGGCAACGGGGCAAAATGCTGATGATTGCGTTTACAATCGCTTTAGGCGCCTCCCTGGCCACGGCGATGCTCAATGTGATGTTTGACGTGGGCGACAAGGTAAATCAGGAATTAAAAACCTACGGCGCGAATATTACGGTGATGCCCCGGGGGGCCTCTATTCTTGGCGACCTTTACGATATGGCCCCGGAAGAAACGGCAGGCGAAGAAGATGCCGCTTCAGAAGCCTACTTACAGGAACCGGAAATCGGAAACATTAAAACGATTTTCTGGGCCTTTAACATCGTAGATTTCGCTCCCTTCCTCAATACCAGGGCCTTCCTTAAAGACACAAACGGTGTTGCCGGGGCTGGAAAAACAGAAACGGTAAAAGTTACGGGGACCTGGTTTAACCGCCACATTGTGCTGCCTACCGGGGAAGAACTGGATACGGGAATGGGAAACATGAAAAACTGGTGGGAAATTTCCGGTCTCTGGGAGGAAGCGGATGATACCCTGATGGCGGGGAGGAACGCGGCGGAAAAACTCGGTATTGCCCAAGGCGACAGGGTAACGCTGGAAGGTTCCGCCGGAAAGGAAAGTTTTTCCGTAACGGCGGTTTTTTATTCCGGGAGCGCCGAGGACGATGCCCTGTATATCAGCCTTGATGCCGCCCAGCGTCTTTCGGGCAAGCAAAACAAGGTCAGCGGCATTGAAGTGAGCGCCCTTACTACCCCGGACAACGAACTTTCCCGCAGGGCAAGCCAGGATCCAAACAGTCTTTCTATTAAAGAATGGGAAACCTGGTACTGCACGGCCTATGTCAGCGCAATATGTTATCAGATTGACGAAGTGATCTCAGGCGCGGTTTCAAAACCCGTGCGCCAGATAGCCGAATCGGAAGGGGCGATTCTGAAAAAGACGCAAATTCTGATGCTCCTTATCACTATCCTAAGCCTTGCCGGTTCCGCCCTGGGAATTTCCAACCTGGTCAGCGCCGTGGTGATGGAGCGGTCCGCCGAAATAGGGCTATTAAAAGCAGTGGGCGCACGGAACGAGGCGGTGTCCGCCTTAATCCTGATGGAAATAGTCATTACCGGGATCTTCGGGGGAATTGCCGGGTATGGCGCGGGCCTGGGTTTCGCGGAACTTATCGGGCAAAGCGTCTTCGGTTCTTCAATCAGCATAAAACCGGCGGTCATTCCCCTGGTAGCGATACTGGCCCTGCTCGTAACCATGGCGGGGAGCCTCCCGGCAATGCGGCTTGTGCTGCGCCTGCGCCCCGCAGAAACCCTGCACGGGAGATAAGGTTAGTTATGAAGAGAGAGCGTTTTTATCTAAAGATGGCCTTCGGCTCCCTTTTACGGGGGCGTTCACGGATGGCGGCGGCCCTACTCGGCGTAGGCATAGGAGCCACGGTACTTTCAGGGCTGATCAGCGTCTGGCGTGATATTCCCCGCCAGATGGGGCAGGAGTTCCGTTCCTACGGAGTTAATCTTGTTATTGTCCCGGCGGGAGAAAACAGCAGCCTTGACAGCGATACTGCCCGGAAGGCGGTTTCCCTGATCCCCGCCGCCTCCCTTACCGGAGCAGCCCCCTACCGCTACCGGCTTGTAAAAATCAACGAGCGCCCCTTTATGTCCGCCGGAACGGATTTTGGAGAACTTCAAAAGACAAACCCCTGGTGGTTTGTCCTTGGCGGTTTCCCTCAAAACGAGGGGGAAGTTCTTATAGGCAGGGAAGTTGCCGATACTATCAGGTTTGTTTCAGGAAGCAGTTTTACGGTTTCAGGGGGCGGCCAAAACATGAATTTTACCGTAAGCGGCATTGTCCAGACCGGCGGGGCCGAAGAGGCGTTTATCTTCATGTCCATGCCGGACTTTGAAGCCATGACCGGCGAAAGCGGCCTCGCCGATGTGATCGAGTGCAGCATTGCTGCGTCGGGGGACTCGCTCCGCAGCCTGTCTGACGCGATAAACGCTTCCGTCCCCGGCGCGGTATCCCGGCGGGTTTTGCGCCTCACCGAATCGGAAGACACGGTGTTAGGAAAACTCCGGGCGCTGGTATTCATTGTTACAGCCATAACACTGCTCCTTACCATGATTTGTGTGGCCACCACCATGATGGCGGCCGTAGCCGAACGCCGCCGGGAGATCGGCCTTAAAAAAGCCCTGGGCGCGTCAAACACAAGCCTGGCCCTGGAATTTCTGGGCGAAGGGGCGCTCATCGGCTTTTTAGGAGGGATCCTGGGAGCGGGTTTCGGTTTTGTTTTTGCCGAAGCGGCCTCTCAAAATGTGTTTAGCCGCGCCCTTGTCTTTAACCCCCTGCTTATTCCGTTAACCGTTATCGTATCCGTACTTATCACCGGCATCGCCTGCCTGTTTCCGGTTCGAAGCGCCGCCGAAGTGGATCCTGCCATAGTATTACGAGGAGAGTAGTGTTGTGAATCTTTTAGAATTGCGGAACATTTCCAAAAATTACGGGAATTTGTGGGCCCTTAAGGATGTAAGCCTTTCGGTTGCAAAAGGCGAATGGCTTGCGATTATGGGGCCCTCCGGTTCGGGCAAGACGACCATGATGAACATCATCGGCTGTATGGACAGGCCCAGTGCGGGGGAGGTGATCCTCGACAGCGTTGATATTGCCCGGGAAAGCGAACGGAACCTGACCGTTATACGGAGGGACAAAATCGGGCTTGTTTTCCAGCAATTCCACCTTGTTAAATACCTTACCGCGTTGGAAAATGTGATGGTCGCCCAGTATTACCATTCACTCCCCGACGAGAAAGAGGCCCTTGAAGCCCTGGACCGGGTGGGGCTTGCGGATCGGGCAAAGCATCTGCCGAGCCAGCTTTCAGGCGGCGAGCAACAGCGGGTCTGCATTGCCCGGGCCCTGATCAACTACCCCGCCCTGATCCTTGCCGATGAACCCACCGGCAATCTGGATGAGGCAAACGAGGGAATTGTTATGGAAATATTCAGACAGCTTCACCGGGAAGGCAGCACCCTGATTGTGGTAACCCACGATCCTGAAGTTGCCGAAGAAGCGGGACGTACCGTTGTACTGGAACACGGAAAGGTTGCGCGGATTGAAGATCGGGAAAAAATGAAATAGGAGGTTATTATGAACAGAAACAGTGTTTTTTGTTTGCGCGCTGTTTGTCTGGCGGCGTTACTGTCTGTATCCTGCGGGAAAAGCGCCTATCAGGACGGCACGTACACCGGCGTAAGTTCGCCCGACGACACGGGGGCTTATGGGGAAGTGACGATAACGGTCTCGGGCGGGAAGATCAGCAGGTGCGATTTTTTGACTTGGCAAAAAAATGGCGGCGTTAAAGATGAAAACTACGGAAAGGTTAACGGTGAAATTTCAAACGCCGATTACTACGCCAAGGCCCAGCTTGCGGTACGGGCCATGGATCAATACGCCCGCGATTTAGTCGAAAAGCAGGCCCTTAACAAGATTGATGCCGTAAGCGGTGCAACCATTGCGTATAACCAATTTACCGAGGCGGTTAGTGAGGCCCTAGGAAAGGCGAAATAATTAGCTTGCATAATACTTAAAATCATTATATACTACCACATATACTGCCGGTAAGGAGGGCGCATGATCCGGGTTGAAGAGTTGATCCTGCCTCTGGAAGGAGAAAGCCCTGCTGGACAAAACATGGAGTATGATCCCCTCTATCTTGAAATGGATACCCTTGCCATTGAAGTTCCGGACAGTCAAATGGGGGATTCTAAAATAGAAGGACGCGGCCCGGACTGGAAAAATTTAAGCAAGAATTGCCTTGAATTATGGAAAAAAACGCGGGATTTGCGGGTTGCCGTATACCTTGTAATCGCGGAGGCGGTTACCGGCGGGCTTGCGGGGCTGGCCGGGGCTCTTAAGTTGCCCCTCTTTTTGGCAAAGGAACTTTGGGATGTTTTTTATCCCCAGCTTGATCCCGATGATGAAGAACCTATTGAACGGCTGAATATTCTGTCCATGCTTTCCCCCCAGGCCGGCGCTATCAACGATCCGATTATGTTTATCCCAAGATTCCGGGATCTCAGGCTGGTTCCTTCCCTGAAGTATACCCTGCGGGATCTCCTCATCTCTGCAAACGAAATTGAAGTGAGCGGCGGAGAACGGGTTGATCCCCAACTCATCGGCGCGGAGCTTATGAACGTGCCGATTCAGGAAGTCCAGACCCAGGCGGCCTTTGCCCATGAGGCGAGAGATCTGGTTACGGCCCTCTGTGACGAGATGAGCGGGAAGATGAAGGGCGGTTATACCCTGGATATGTCCGCCCTAATCCACGAACTGGACCGTTTAGGTTCATTTTATGACACCCACCTTCAAAACTTTAGCGCCCTTGCGGGAGACGAACCCGCCGCCGAGACCGCGGCGGAAGGGGACAATACCCCGGGGAAAGAACAGTCTCATTCGGGGGGGAATTTCACCCTCCTGTCGTACCGTGCCAACACCCGTGCGGAAGCTCTTTTATTGCTGAAAAAGGGGGCCGAGTATTTTCAGTTCCAGGAACCTTCCAGCCCCATCCCCCTCTTAATTAACCGGGCCATGAGGTTCGCGGAGATGAATTTTATTGATCTGATCGAGGATATTGCCCCCGACGCGGTGGCCCGGGGGCGGGATGTGCTGGGACTAAAAAAAGAAGAAAATTCCTAATATAAGAGTATGGGGTTCATATAATTCCCGGAGCAAACGGGGATGTTAAAAATAAAAAGTAAAAGACTATTCTTTTACAAAAATTGGAGGTAGTACATGGCTTCAGCGAGCAGCCAAAAGTTTATCGCTAAGAACAGGGCTCCCCGGGTTCAAATCGAATACGATGTTGAACTCAACGGAGCGGAAAAAAAGGTGGAATTGCCCTTTATCACCGGTGTTTTATCGGATCTTTCAGGCAAACCCACGGAATCCCTGGCCCGGGTGGAGGATCGTCAATTTCTCGAATTTGACTCTGAGAATTTTGACGATCGCTTAAAGAGCATTAAACCCCGGGTAGCTTTTTCCGTACCCAATGTGCTTGGTGAGGAAGAGGGAAATATTCCCGTAGATATCACCTTTGAGAACATGGCGGATTTTTCCCCGGCGGCTATCTGTTCCAAGGTAGCCGGGCTCAAGGAACTCATGGAAGCGCGTCAGCAGCTTGCAAACCTCCTTTCTTATATGGATGGTAAACAGGGTGCGGAGGATCTTTTAAACAAAATTCTTAAAGATCCGGCCCTGCTTAAAGCCCTGGCCCAAAAAGCGCAGGACGCCGCCCCGGATGCGGGCGCCCCTGCCGCAGAACCTGCAAAATAAGGAGGGTTGTTATGTCAGATGCTCAGGAAAAACTTGATGCCCTTAGCGCGGAAACTCTGGAGATGTCCGATTTTGAAAAGCTCTTGAATCAGGAATTCAAGCCAAAATCGGAAGAGGCCACCGCGGCGGTACAGGGGGCGGTTAAAACACTGGTAAGCCAGGCTTTGGAAAATGCCTCGCTGGTTTCCAATGATACGGTAAAAACAATAGAAGGCATTATCGCGGAACTGGACAAAAAACTTTCCGCCCAGGTCAATTTAGTCATCCACCATGCGGAATTTTCCCAGCTGGAAGGCGCCTGGCGGGGGCTGAATTACCTGGTCAGCAATACTACCACCAGCGACCGGCAGAAGATCCGGGTTATGAATATCAGCAAGGCCGAGGTTGGCAAGATTGTCAAACGCTTTAAGGGCACCGCCTGGGATCAAAGTCCCTTATTCAAGAAACTCTACGAAGACGAGTACGGAACCGCCGGCGGGGAGCCTTACGGCACCCTGATCGGGGATTTTTATTTTAACCAGACGCCGCCGGATATGGAACTCCTTAAGGGAGTCGCCCAGATTGCCTCCGCCGCCCACATGCCCTTTATTGCCGCCGCAGATCCCACGATAATGAACCTTGATTCATGGCAGGAATTGGCGAATCCCCGGGATGTTGCCAAAATTTTCAGTACCCCCGAATATGCCGCATGGCGTTCATTCCGGGAGTCTGACGATAGCCGCTATGTGTCCCTTACCCTTCCCCGGGTATTAAGCCGGACCCCCTATGGGGCAAAGAGCAATCCTGTGGAGGAATTTGATTTTGAGGAAGATACCGGCGCCGGGGCGAGTGACAAGTACAACTGGATGAACGCCGCCTACGCCATGGGGGTTAATGTCAACCGGTCTTTCTCCAATTACGGCTGGTGCGCCAATATCCGGGGGGTGGAATCCGGCGGCATGGTCGAAGGACTGCCTACCCACACCTTCCCCACCGATGACGGCGGGGTCGCCATGAAGTGTCCCACGGAAATAGCCATTACCGACCGCCGGGAAGCGGAGCTGTCGAAAAACGGTTTTATGCCCCTGCTGCACTGGAAAAACACCGATTACGCGGTGTTTCTGGGGGGGCAAACGGTTAACAAGCCCCAGGAATTCGATTCCGCCGAGGCAACGGCCAATGCCAGCCTTTCGGCCCGGCTTCCCTACATTTTTGCTACCAGCCGTTTTGCCCATTACCTTAAATGTATCGTCCGGGACAAAATCGGTTCCTTTAAGGAAAAAGAAGATATGCAGGTCTGGCTCTCCAATTGGATAGCCGGATATGTAACCGGCGATCCGAACGCGTCTGAAGAAGTTAAGGCCAAATATCCCCTGGCGGAAGCCAAGGTTGAGGTTGAGGCGGTGGAAGGCCAGCCGGGGTACTATAACGCCCGGTTCTACCTGCGGCCCCATTATCAGCTTGAAGGCCTTACCGCTTCGTTGCGTTTAGTCACGAAGGTCCCCAGCGGATCATAAGAGCGGCATGGATTTAGGGGTTTGTTCCGAAACCAGCCGGGTTTTGGAACAAGCCGGATTTCAATAATTTTTTGGAGGTTTTTTATGGCGAGTGTTTATTTTTTACAGTTGGAAGGGATTGAGGGACAGGCATCCGATAAGGCCCATGATAAATGGGTTGAACTTATCTCTTTTTCCCACGGTTCAAGTCAGAATGTGTCCATTCAGCGGGCCGGGGATGTGGCGGGCCGGGGACAGTTTCTGCCCTTTATCTTTACCCATGCGGTGGACAAGTCCACTCCCAAACTGCAGCTTTACTGCATGAACGGAAATAAAATCGGTAAAGCCGTTTTTCAGTACTGCCGGGTTATTGCCGGATCCCAGACCCCGGTGTTTGAAGTTACCCTGGAAAATGTCCGGGTCGCTAAAGCGGAAGTCAAGACCATTGACGCCGGTACCGACGATCCCCTTTCCCAGCAGCCCATAGAAGTTGTGGAGATGGTAGCCGGAAAGATCACCTGGAAACTTACCCCCATCAAACCTGACGGCACTAAAGACGGGGCGATTGAAGCGGTCTACGATCAGATTGCCAATGAATAACGGAGTCCGGTAAACCCCAATAACCGGTTCAGGTTAAAGAAAAAACTCGGGTTAATGGTTCAAGGCGATGAGGGCGAAGGGGTAGCGGAAATACTTCTTCTTCGCCTTTGTCGCCTTCACGGTTAAAATTGCTTTTTTGAAGTATAACCGGATAGCATTCCGGCGGAGGCAGATGATGTCCGATATGATCCAGGGTTCTCAAGAGAGGGCCCGCACCATACGAAAGGAAGATGCCCGTTATAAACCCTATGTGCTCAAACGGTTGACGGATTTTGATCCCTACGAAAAAAAAGAAGCTTCCGTTAACGTAATAACCTCAAAACAGGTAAAAGAAGATGTCTTTGAAAATATTGATATGCTCTTTAATTCACGATCCCATCCTTCCCTGGAAGAACTAAAGGGCTATGAAGAACTCGAAAATTCGGTTCTGGGCTATGGCATATCCGATTACTGCGGCAAGATCTGCACCCGGGAAGACAGGGAAGAACTCCGGCTGCATATTATCAAGCAGTTAAAGGATTTTGAACCCCGCCTGGCCCCGGATTCCGTAAATGTGGAATTTACCTCATCGGAATTGAACGCCAATTCCCTCATAGAACTGCGGATAAGCGGCATTATTTCCGTTGGCCTGGTGAGTGAAGAAGTGCTGTTTATCTCCCGGCTGGATTTGGAAACCGGGAACGCCGAACTAAAGGTTGTATAATGGAATTGCTCGATTATTACCGGGACAATCTGCAATATATCAGGGATACGGCCGCCGAGTTTTCGGCGGAGTTTCCCAAGATCGCCGGACGCCTGAGCCTTTCGGAGTTCGAATGTGAAGACCCCTACATAGAGCGTCTTTTGGAAGGGACCGCTTTTTTATCCGCCAAGGTAGAAAAAAAGCTGGACGAGGGGTACTACAATTTCCTGGAGTCGGTCCTTAATTCCGTGGCTCCCAGCGCCCTCTACCCGATCCCCGCGGGGGCGGTTATTGAAATGTTCCTGAATTACGATGAAGATGATGTCCGCCGGGGGCAAATGCTGAAGACGGGAACGGTTTTTGACGCCCTTATCCCGACCATTAATATTCCCTGCCGGTTTTCTACCGCGGAAGATATGCCCCTTGCCCCCTATAAGGTGATCCTGGCGGAATATATAACCCGGGACCTGGCGGGTCTGGGCATCAACGATCCTCAGGGGGTTTCCGCCCTGCGCCTTAAGCTGTCTTCCGCCACCGGGGAGGGCGTTCCCACTGCTCGGGAGGAACTCCGGTTCTACAACAACCTGCCGGAAGCGGACGCCTCCACCCTGCTGCGTCAAATCAAAAACGACCGGACCATGGTGTATATCCGCCGGGCCGACGACGATCCCTTTGTACCCCTGGAGACTGCGGGGTTTGAAATTCCCATGACCATGGGAGACAGGCTTTTTGGGGGGAAACTTAA
>JAITNM010000171.1 GCA_031290475.1 Treponema sp.
ACCACGGTGACCGTGCAAAGCGGCCAGACCGCCCCGGTGCCGATCACCCTGGGCACGGTTACCGGCGTAACAACCTGGGCGGAACTGAACGCCGCCGTAACGAACGCGGATACCAACGATGTAATTGTTGTGACCGCAAACATCGCGTTTACCGGCACGATAACCATGCCGGCTAATAAAAATGTAACCATCCTTGCGGAGGGCGACAGGGAACTTTCCCGGGACGCCGGTTTTCAGAGCAGCTTATTCTCCCTTAATCCCTCCTCCGCCAATTCCCGGTTGACCCTGGGAGACGCCGATATGCTGGGAACCCTTACCCTGAAAGGCGGCAAACCTGATCTAATTCCAACATACGATCTCATTTGGGTTAATGATCCTACCGCAAAACTGGTGATGAACGACAAGGTTTTCCTGGTTGATAACCGCGGTCTCAATGCGGCGGTGTATGTTGCGGACGGTGAATTTGAGATGAACGGCGGGACCATCAGCAATAATGACTATGTCGCGCCCAGTAGCGGCGGCGGCGGTGTGTTTGTTGCGACCACTTTTATTATGAACGGCGGAACCATCAGCGGTAATACATCGTCAGGAAGTGACGGCGGCGGCGGCGTACTTTTATTTTCCAGCAGCGGATCGTTTGAAATGAACGGCGGTACTATTACCCAAAATGAAACGTCCGGCGGCGGCGGCGGTGTGAACGCCCTAATCGGAAACTTTATCATGAACGGCGGAACGGTCTCCGGAAATACCGCTGTTTCGGCCGGCAATGAAGTTTGTGTCGGCGATTTAGGGGGCTTTAGCTGGACAGGCGGTACCACCAGTGATATTAAAAAGTACACTGCTGGACTTGACATCTTGGATCTTAAAGGCTGGGACAGCGGTTCGGCGTTTTCTCCCGGCGGACCTATGCCCGCTGCCTGGAATGGCGATGCCGGCGCCGTGTGGACCGGTAACGGTTCCATCGCGGCGGCAGCTATTGCGATAACCAGCGTGTCTGAACTGTTGGATATTACCGGCGGCCTCGACAAATATTATTTCCTTGCGGCGGACATTACCCTGGGCGCAACCTGGAATGCCATAGGGGCCAACGCCAGCCCCCCCGCCGCTTTCACCGGAGCGCTGGATGGCAGGAGCCATACAATTACCGTTCCCCCCGGAGGAACAACCATTACCCCTGAGGTTAGTGGATCTAGTGTTCGTGCAGGACTATTCGCCTATATTAATAATTCAGGCGCGCTCATCACGGACCTTACCCTTGCGGGAGGGGCATTTACCGCTACGGTTCAAACTGGTCAGGAGTTAGACATGGGCGGCATTGTTGGAGAATTACGAGACGGTGTTATTCAAAACTGCGCTGTAAGGATCGACATAAACCAAAACTCTCTTAACGCCGAACGTGGCTCTATCGGCGGTATTGCAGGCACTAATACCTTTGGTATTATCAAAAACTGTTATAACACAGGGAATATAACTGGTAATGTTGCTACAGGGCCTGCTAACTATGTTCAGGTAGGGGGCATTGCAGGCGCCAATAATCATGATATCCAAAACTGTTATAACACAGGACATATAACCGGTTCATCTTATTTAACTTATGTGGGAGGTATTGCCGGAGATGGTCAGGCTGTTACCTTTTGCTATACCACAGGAAATATTACTGGAACTAATTATGGTACAATAAACGCTGGTTATTACGGTGGTATTATGGGCGGGGTATCAGGATCAGGAATAGGCATCAAAAATTGTGTAGCCCTGAACGGAAATATCTTTAATACCGGCTCCGGCCCTCAAGTGGGACGGATTTATGGCGCCTCCTCTGGTACACCTGCCCTTACGGATAATTACGGCCGCGATGATATGCAACTGAACAATACGGCAAATTCGTGGACAAATAGTACAACCGGCATAGACGGCGGGAATGTAACCATGACCGCTGCGAATACCCAGGCATGGTGGCAAACAGCCGGCACTGGTCCGGGCTGGACCATCGAAAACCCTGGCGATGGCTCGGATATTAACCCCTGGGAATGGGGCAGTAATAATTTGCCCAAGCTGTACTGGGAGTAGGCGCGGGCAGGCGACTGACACCTCAGCGTTCCGTTCTTGCGGTTTCAATCATACTATGATATTCTATAAAGAAATGGAGGTTTCCGTTGAAGAAACTGGTATTGTTCGCCGTGTTTACGGCGGTTTCCGGTCTTCTCGCCGCCCAGACCGCGGCTGAACTGGAAAATATTCTTGCCACCAGGGAAGTTACCTATTCCCAGGCGGCCTTTTTTGTTCTCACCGCCGCAAACGCCCTGCCTGCGGCGGACGCCGGGGACGCCCTGGCGGCCTTCACCGCGGCCAGGGAAAACCGCTGGCTGCCCCCTCGGGCCCAGGCGGACAGGCCCATCCGTTTGGGACAATTATCCCTGCTCATCATAAAGGCCTTTGGATTAAAGGGCGGAATCATGTACAACGTCTTTCCCAATTCCCGGTACGCCTGCCGGGAACTGGTTTATTTGCAGATTATCCCCGGGGAAAGCGACCCCGCCGGACGGGTGGACGGAAGGACCTTTCTGCAGATCCTGGGCAGGGTGCTGACCCATACGGGAGAGGAAGATATTGCCCTGGCGGCGGAAGGGGGAGTATCAGCTTGAACAGGATAGGACGTTTTTGTGCATTGATTTTTCTCTGTTCCGCTTTTCCTCTCTTTTCCGTGGATTTCGGGCTGGCGGTAAGCCAGATAGGGGAGTTCACCAACGTTGCCGGGGACGGGCAAGACGAATACGCGAATTATACCGGGAGTTATATCCCTTGGATTACCTCGGAATTGGGGAAGGCGGCGATGCTCTACCTTTCGGTAAAGGCGGGCATGAAGTACGAAACCGGGGAATGGGAAGTGCGGGCGCCCGCTGAGGGCGAAGTCTTCCCCCTGGATAGCGCCCACGTGCTGACCGAATTAGGGCGTTTTGAATTCTCCTGGCGGCCGATCTCTTCTATGTACCTGGAAGCGGGCCGGATCAGGTTTCAGGACCCTCTGGGCATTATCGCGGCGGGCTTGTTTGACGGCCTTAACGGCAGCGTTGTTGTGGGCAAGGCCCGCATAAGCGGGGGGGCCTATTATACGGGGCTTTTGTACAAGGGAACCGCGAAAATCCTGATGAATTCCCGTGATACGGCAAAGTACGCCGTGCCGTTTCACTACGGCGAGATGTGGGATACTTACTTCGCGTCCCGGCGGGTGCTAGTTTCGGCAAGCGGCGAATTCACCGATTTAACGCCCCACACGACCCTGGCGGTAAACGCCCTGGGTCAGTTTGACGTGAACCCGGAAGCCCTGAGCGGGGAGTCCCCGCTCAATACCCAATACCTCTCGGTCCTCTACACGGCCTCGCCTTTAAGATCCCTCACCCTGATCGGGGGCGGCGTTGTGGGGGCCGCCCAGGGCGAAACCGATTCCCAGCTCCATTTTGCCGCGACCCTGGGCGTTGAATGGGAAGTGCCCGGGGCCTTGCAGGATATGCTTCAGGGGGAATTCCTCTGGACAAGCGGGGCCGGCAGCGAAGGCGCCGCGGCGGGCTTCACGGGCTTTATGCCGGTTAGCTCCATCACCAAGGGCCAGGTCTACACCCCCAAAGTATCGGGCATCATGACCGCCAAGGCGCAGTATTCGGCGCGGCTTGGCCGGAGTTTCGCGGTTTCTATGGAAGGGACCTATTTTATCAGGACCGATGAGAATACACTGGACGGAACAGAGTATCTTCCGCCCATGGAACGCTTTCTGGGCGGGGAATTATTCGGATCTTTGATTTTCGCCCCCGTATCGGACTTCATGATAACCCTGGGAGGGGGGGCTTTCTTTCCCTCCTGGGGGAATGTGTTTGAAAAAGACGCGCCCCTCCGCTGGAAGCTTATAGGGGGGCTTGTTTTTTCATTATGAAAAAACAGAACAAGTGAGCCGGTTCCAAAACTTGTTTAGTTTTGGAACCGGCTCTTGGAAAAACCGGTCTAAAGCCCGATTTTTCCTTTAATCTAAGGTTGCAGTTCCAAAATCTGACATTTTGGAACTGCCTCAAGTATTAGGAGGATTAGAATGATGAAAAAATTAGTGATTACCGGAATGGCGTTTGTATTGGGCGCCTTCATGCTCTACGCCCAGCAGGGGGCGGCAAACGACGCGTATATCCGGGAGTTCAACGGAACGGTGGAAATAAAAGCGCCGGGAGTTCCGGAATGGAAAACGGCGGAAGCCGGGGTGCGGATAAGCCGGGATACGATTATTTCCACGGGCTTCAAGAGCACCGCCCTTATCGTTTTGGGGAATTCGACGCTGACCGTGCGGCCCTTAACCCGGCTGAGCCTGGCTGAGATCCAAAGCAGCCGGGAGAATGAATCGGTGAGTCTCGATTTACATACCGGGAGGATCAGGGCGGAGGTGAACCCGCCTCCGGGGGGAAAGGTTGACTTTACGATACGGAGTCCGTCGGCCACCGCGTCGGTGCGGGGGACCAAGTTTGATTTTAACGAGGGGAACCTCAGCGTTACCGAGGGCCAGGTCCACATTACCGGAGGGGATGGGTCCGGGCGGTATGTAGGCGCCGGGCAGCGCACGGCTTCCGACCCCCGGACGGGAAGCACCTCCGGGGCGCGGGAAACGTTCAAGAGCCAGCTGGCCCCCACCCTTCCCGCCGCAGCCGCGGCCGGGGCGCCGGTCGCGCCGGCTGCGGCTGCGGGTTTGACGGTAACGGCGAGTGCGCCGGGAACAGGAGGTACGCTGAATCCGCCGCAAGCGCCGGCGGACGACGGCATGGGGGATCTGGGCCTGGTAATATCGTTTTAAGTAGGGAGTTAGGGAGTATAGGGGTGGTATCATGATGAAAGAACGGAACGGTAGAATCGGCGCTTTAGTATTTGCCCTGGCGCTGCCGGGCCTTTGCGCCCTCATCCTGAGCTCATGCCTATCCCCTCTGGACGGGGGAGCGTTTATCAAGGGGAAAAATACCGGCACGGCCAACAGCGGCGGCGAAACCGGCGTTGCCGCCGGTGGGGACGCGTACCTGGAAATAAGGCTCCCCGGCGGAACCGGGAACGCCCGGGCGGTGGTGACCGCTACGGAAAAAGACGGGATGCGCTATGTAATTACCCTGAGCGGCCCCAACGGCGAAAGCATCTCCCGGATTCTGAACGGCGGCGAAAACACCCTGAGCGAACGGGTGGCCCCCGGAACCTGGACTATCACGGTAAAGGCCTACGTGGATGTCCCCGACCCCTCAGTTTCCTCCGTTTATAGGCTGGGCCAGCTCCGGGGCATGGGGACTGCCAGCGCTATCGCGCAAAGCGGCCAGTCCGCCTCGGTGGCGATCACGCTGAAAACCGTTACGGGGGTGGCGGCCTTTGACGAATTGGCGGCCGCCATAACCAACGCCGATGATGGAGACGTTGTTCTGGTGACGGAAGCTATCGAGCTTACCGGCACGATACCGATACCCGCTAATAAGACCGTAACCCTCCTTGCGGAGGGCGAAAAGGTAATTTCCCGGGCCGCCGGTTTTACCGGTTATTTTTTCGACCTTAGTTCCGTCAATTCCGTCTTAAACCTGGGAGACCCGTCAGGGGATGGAGAACTTTACCTGAGGGGCAGTAAACCGGCCTTGACGGACCCTCTTATTCTTGTTTACGACGCCGGCGCGGAACTGGTGATGCACGACCACGTGTTCCTGGTTGATAACGCCACAAGCGGATCCGCCGGAGCGGTCTTCATTTCTTGCGGCAGTTTTGAAATGAACGGCGGGACCATTGGCGGTAATACTGCCACGGGCTCCGGCAGCGGCGTTTCCGTGGGGGGTACTACTCCTTCCACGCCGGGAACCTTCACCATGAACGGCGGAACCATTAGCGGCAATGACGCTTCCGCCTATACCGGCGGCGGGGTGCGTGTATCCCTCGATGGGTTTTTTACCATGGCAGGGGGGTCCATTACCGGCAATACCGCAGGCACGGGCGGCGGGGTGTACGTAGACAGCGGAGGGAATTTTACCTCGACAGGGGGTTCCGTTACCAGCAATACCGCAAGCATAGGCGGCGGCGGGGTCGCCGTAGGGGGGAGCGGAACTTTCTCCATGCAGGACGGTTCCGTTACCGGTAATACCGCAAGCATAGGCGGCGGGGTCGCCGTAGAGGGAGGGGGGGACTTCTCCATGCAGGACGGCGTCATTACCGGTAATACCGCCACAAGCGGCGCCAACCTCTACGATGACGGCGCCACTATTTCCAATACAATTCTGTGGAACAGCGGTACTATCGACAACGCGGTACCCGGCGGCGCCGGTATTGGAAGATCCGGCGCGACGTTCCTGGGCTGGAATACCGATGTTAGCAGCTGGGACGAGACCGAGACCTACTGGAACGGGAGTTCCGCCAGGCCGGATGACGGCGTTTACCCCATGTGGTCCGGCGACGGCTCTGCGCCAACCGCGCCCATTGCGGTAGCGCAAACTGCGGCAGGCGCCGCGGTGGCTCTGGCGGGTATTGCATCAGATCTGACGAAACACTATTTCCTGACCCAGGATATTACCGTCAGCGGAACCTGGACGGTTATCGGGGACGATGTAACCTCATTTACCGGATCATTGAACGGCAACCGCCATACCATCACCTTTGCCCTCGGAGTTACCATTATCCCCTCGGTCTCATCTAATATATATATGGGTCTTTTTGGCTATATGGATGGGGCAACGGTCCGGAATCTTACCGTTGCCGGGACGCTTGACTATACCAACACTGATACAACACACCATTTTTTGGTAGGGGGCATTGCGGGCGATGCCTGGAACGGCGTATCAATCGTAAATAGCGCCGTAACCTGCGATATTCGCATAACCCAGAGTGTTACCAGTTCCCGTGATTTTTATGTTGGAGGCATTGCCGGCAGAATCGTCGTCGGCAGTACCATTTCCGCCTGCTCCTCTACCGGAAACTTAGAAGTAGTTGATTTTGATAACAATCCGGCGATTGGAGGTATTGCCGGTATGGTTGACAGCGGTTGTAGTATATCAGCTTGCTACAATACCGGCGATATAACCCATAACCCAAGCGGTACAAGCCCCTACCTGCAGGTAGGCGGTATCGCAGGATACTTAAACAACACTATTGAATACTGTTATAACCGGGGAATCATAAGCGGTCCTTTCACCTCCGATGGAGTGGGGGGGATTGTAGGCAACGGAAGTGGAAGCGTCTCCCGTTGCGTTGCCTTGAATCCTAATATTAACAGTTCAATTCCTCCTTATGGAAGGATCTGCGGCGACTACATCACCCCGTCAAACAGTTATGGCCTCTCTACTATGCAATTGAACAGCGCTCCTGCTGCCTGGACTAACCCCAAAGATGGCGCCGGTGTAACCACTGCGGATGCCGCTGCCCTTGCATGGTGGACCGGTACCGCAGGCTGGTCAATTGCCCCCACCGCCGCAAGCCGCGTCAGCGAAGCCTGGGTTTGGGACAGCGCCAACCACCGGCCCAAGCTGTACTGGGAGCCTTAGGACTTTGTAAAGACTAAATGTCCAGATAAAACAAGAAGATTTTTTAACCGCAAGGTCGAATGGAACCTTCGGTTCCCAGTCGAAGCGGATATTCATCCGCGCTAACAAAGAGGTTATGTATGGGGATTGTTCATAGCGAAATCGTTTTGAAAAACGCATGGGACGCAGGTAATGCAGAGAAAGGGCTTGTTCCGGAAAAGGAAGTCCGCACCGTCGCGGTAAACGCCCTGGTGGATACCAGCGCGGGAACCCTCGTCATCAACGAAGAAATCCGTCAAAGGCTGGGGCTTTCCATAAAAGGGTTGCGGGAGTCCACCCTTGCGGACGGTTCAAAGGAGACGTATCAGGTAACGGAGCCGGTATATGTCCAATGGGAAAACCGGGATACTGCTTGCATGGCAGTCGTAATCCCCGATGCGGATAACGTCCTCTTAGGCGCGATTCCCCTGGAGGACATGGATTTAATCGTGGACCCGGTAAGACAGCGGCTTGCCGGCGCCCACGGCGACAAAGTGGTCAGTCTGATAATGTAAGCCTGTGTGTTGGAGGGCGGTTAGGCCCAAATATCCTTTCTGAGACGGCCGTCCCTTACCGATAATTAATCCAAAGGGGAAAACGTGGGCGGAGAATTATGGGCGGGAGTTGATGATGAGGGCCGCAGATTGGACCGGCTCCTGCGAAAGCTCCTGCCTGATATGCCCCTTTCGGGGATACACCGGCTCTTACGGAAAAAACGGGTGCTTGTGGACGGCGTTCCCGGCAGGGCGGATACCCGGATACGGTCCGGCTCAAAAATCACCCTGCCGGAACTGGCGCCGTCGGCCTTGCCGTCGACCCTGCCCACAGCCCTGCCGGCCTCGCCGGTGACGGCCGCCGTAAACGGCGTCATAGAACCGGACGTCATCCGGGAGGGGTCAGGGCTTTTGATACTGAACAAAAAGGCCGGCCTTGCGGTCCACGGTCCTGACAGCCTGGACGAACAGGTGCAGGCCTATCTGAAGGGGAAACTCAGCCCTTCCCTTTCCTTTAAGAGCGGCCCCCTCCACCGCCTGGATAAGCCTACGAGCGGCGTTGTGGTTTTCTCCCTCTCCCTGGAGGGGGGGCGGGCCTTCAGCGCCCTCCTCAGGGAACACCGGCTTACCAAGCGGTACCTGGCCCTGGCGGACGGGGTGATGCCCCGGGGAGAAACCTGGGAAGACGCCCTGGTCCGGGATCAGGGGAGGGGGGTGACATTGGCCGGCGAAAACGGGACGGCAAAGCCCGCCCTGACCAGGGTCTTTTCCCTGGCGGTAAACCCCGGAAAGGGGGGAAACAGCCTGCTCCTCCTGGAAACCGGGACCGGGCGGACCCACCAGATCCGCGCCCAGGCCTCTTATCACGGCCATCCCTTAACCGGAGACCGGAAATACGGGGGGAACTTTTTGGCCGGGGGGCTCCTGCTTCACGCCTTGTCCCTGGGATTCCCCCCCCTTCCCCGCCTGGAAGGGGAATTCTCAGGCCTTGGGCGGTGGGAATTTTGGGGAAAAACTTTTTGGGCAAAGGTCCCTGAACGGTTTTTGGGGCAAATCAGGAGGATCTTTGGGGAAGAAACGTTAAAAAAACATGATTATTTTAACCATTTTTCGGTTGATTGTGGTAAAATAGAATACAGTGATGATATTTCCGGACCTTTTTTGGGCCCTCAGGCGGGTTAAAGTCTATGCCCTCATCGGAGAAAGCGGCACCGGCAAGAGTTTCAGGGCAAAGCTCGTGGCTCAAAAATACGGAATAGACTTTATCATTGACGACGGACTTTTGATCCGGGACAACCGCATACTGGCGGGTCATTCGGCAAAAAAGGAGAAGACCTTCCTCGCCGCGGTAAAGGCGGCCCTCTTTGACGAAAAAGCCCACCGGGACGAGGTAGCCCGGAAACTGCAGAGTGATAAATTCAGGAAGATCCTGCTCCTGGGGACATCGGAAAAGATGGTGAACAAAATCGCCTCCCGGCTCCAGCTTCCTGCTCCGGGGAAGATCATCAAGATCGAGGATATTGCAAGCCAGGAGGAAATTGAGAAGGCCATCCGGGCCAGGCGTATTGAGGGTAAACATGTAATACCGGTGCCTTCCATCGAGGTAAAGCGGAACTACCCCAATATTTTCTACGACGCCATCAGGATCTTTAAGCATAAGGGAGTGCGTTCCGCGTTGGGACGCATCCCCAAGATGCACGAAAAATCCGTGGTCCGGCCGGAATATTCAAAGCGGGGAAAGGTGATCATCTCCGAAGCCGCCTTGAGCCAGATGGTTATCCACTGCGTGGATGAATTTAATTCCAGCATCAGGATCAAGAAGATCGTGGTGAAGGATGATGACGCGGGGTACCGGCTGGTTATCACCATTGACGTGCCCTTCGGCACCCAGCTTGGGGGAAACATTCACGAACTCCAGCAGTACGTGATTGAAAATATAGAACGGTATACGGGGATCCTTATTGAAGAGGTGAATATCATTATCGATAAGATCATTCAATAAGAAACGGTATACAAATACAGGTTGAGAATAATGAAGAAATACTTTTTCTGTTTAGCCATAACAGCGGCTCTGCTCTTTCCCCTCCACGCCCAGGAAAATGCCGTATCCCCGGAAGGGGAGACCGCCGCTCTTCCTGCCGCCGGGCAGGGGATAGGGACGGAGACTACGGCTGATTCTCCCTTTGAAGCCCGGGATGATTTTTACCAAGTTGTCTCGGATCAGGGAACCGATGACGCGAAGGCGTTGATCCGGGAACTGGAACTGCGTTTCAATTTCTACAGCCAGGTTTTCCGCTACAGCCCCTACTTTTTGGAAGCGCCCCTTAAAGTGCGGGCATTTAAGGATGAAGCCTCCTACAACGCGTATGTATCAGGCAAGCTGGAATCAACACGGCCTGGGGCGGTGTACCTTCACTACGATGATCCCGCCCTGCGGGAACTTGTTATTCACCGGGGCGGGGCGGAGGAAAAGCGGATACTTCCCCAGGAAGCGTTTATGCAGTACCTCCGCGCCTTTGTCAGCCACCCTCCCGCCTGGATACGGGAAGGATTCGCGGTTTACTTCAGCGGTCTCAGGTACAACGACGTGCTGGGGAAACTTGAGTACCGGGAAAACCTGGCCTGGCTTGAAACGGTAAAAAACCTGGGGAAGAACGCGCCTTCCCTGGAATGGGTGCTCCTGGCGGACATTCTCGGCCGGCCTGATAATTTCCAGAGCTCGGCGTGGGCCCTGGTTTCGTTCTTTATGAACAACAAACAGGAATCCTATTACCGCACCCTGGGAGAAGTTTTTCTAACCATGGATCCCTATGCTTCGGCCGAAGAAAACGCCCAGTACGCCGCCCAGCGGATAACCGGCTGGGTGGATCTTGAACGCCTCCGCAACGATTACCAGGACTACCTGGTCGGCCGGAAAACCTACAACGATCTTTTGAAGAACGGACAAGACGCCTACCATGCAAAAGATTATATGACTGCGGATATCTGTTTTTCTTCGGCCCTGAATCTGCGTTCGGATCACTACGCGCCGTATTACTACCTGGGACTGATTTCCTACCAGAAACGGGATTATAATACCGCGGACTCTTACTACCGCCTCGCCCTGGAAAAGGGCGCCAATACAGCCCTTATAAGCTACGCCCGGGGGCTTAACGCCGCCTCGGCGGGCAAAAACGACGAAGCCCTGGCGCAGCTCCGCCAGGCGGTGCTTGCAAACCCCCAACAGTACCAGGAAAAGGCGGACGCGTTAATTAAAAATATAACGGACTCAAAATAGCTTCACTCGCCGGCTTCCGGGGCGGGCTGTTCCGGAAGGGGGTGGGGGCTTTTATTGCGCTTCCTCGGACGGCGGCGCTTTTTTACGGGGGCTGAGGGATCTGTCCCGTCGGGAATGGGAAAACCGGACCTGCGGGGCGGCAGGCCCTGGCGGGGTTTGCTCCCCAGGGCAAGGCTTTCCCCGGGGGGAAGCTCTTCTAAAGAAGGGGCGCCCCGGTACGGGGGTTTCCCCCTTTCAAAGAGGCGGATTTTTTTTAACGTGATATCGTGTTCCGCAAAGATGAGCCGTACCGCATGATCCAGTTCCACCCGGGGGGGGTTCATGGGAAGGACAAACTGCCGTGCGGCGGCAAAGGCGTTCTTGTAGTTTTCGTGGACCCCCCCTTCCCAGTCAAGGTAATCTTCCAGGTAATCCCGGATCAGGGCGGCCAGGTTCCAGCCGGGGATTTCAGCCTTTTCAGGGTTGTCCTTGAGATCCGTAAAGCTCTTAAGGTAGCGGGCGCGAAAGCCGCCGTCCCCCATGAGTCTTGAGGCATTGGGCTGGAGATAGGCGTAAAGGCCGAAGGCTTCAAGGTCTTCCACAATTTCAGGCGCCGCCGCCGCATGGACGATCTTCAGGATTTCCTCCGACAGCCGCGACGAGGATACCGGGGCGAGGAGGGCGGACTCGCGCCTGATCTTCCAGCGCAAAGCAAAGGGCAGCTTGAAGCCCGTTGCCGCGGCGTACTTTACCGCCCGGATCATCCGGACCGGATCGTCCTTGAAAATGAGCGGCAGAGGGATAACCGGCCGTATCCGTTTTTCCCGTATGTCCTTTATTCCTCCCACATAATCTATCACTTCCCGCTTTAAGGGATCGTAGAAGAGGGCGTTTAAAGAAAAATCCCTGCGGAAAACATCTTCGTCAATGGCGCCAAAAGTGTTGCTCGTAGTCCCGTCCTTAAGGGAACGGAAGGTTGAGACCTCGAATATTTTGGGGCCAAAGTACACATGAACCAGGCGGAACCGGCGGCCGATAATCCGGGCGTTGCGGAAAACCTTTTTTATCCTGGCCGGGCTTGCCCCGCTGACAATATCAAAATCCTTCGGCCGTTTTTTTAAAATTAAATCCCGAACGGCGCCGCCGACAATATACGTATCGTATCCGTTGGCGCGCAGTCTTTCTACAATATATACGGCATCCTTATCCACATCGGCAAGATTAATGCCGTGTTCATCCTGGGTATATACAATCGCTTTTTTTACCGGACGGCCGTTTTTTTGCCTTGAATAGCGGATACGCAAAAATACCTCACCTTATATGTTTATTGAGCCAGGCAAGGAGATCCCCCATAACCTCTTCCCGGTTTGTTTCGTTGAGGGTTTCATGCCTGGCGGCGGGGTAGAGTACAAATTCCAAATCCTTTATTAAGAGGGATCGGTACACGTCCACCAGGGCGGTGGGGCTCGATCCCATGTCCCCCACCGGATCCGCGCTGCCCGCAAAAACATAAACAGGGAGATCCTTCCGTATCGCCGCCATACGCTCAGTTTTATGTATATCCCTGAGGAGGAGCCCCAGGTCGCGGTAAAAGCCCGCGGTACAGAGCATACCGCTGGCCGGATCCGCCACATACGCGTTCACTTCCTTTTCATCCCGGGAGATCCAGTCAAAGGGGGTCCTGTTGGGCCTGAAGGGCTTGTTAAAGGGTCCGTCAGAAAGCGCCCAGGACAAACGGGAACCCTTACGGACCCCCACAAAACCGGCGATAAAAGCCAAAACCGGCGCCCCCATGTTGATTTTGACGCCGTCCGGCCCCCGGCTCCCGGAAAGAATACAGCCGGAAATATCGGCGCTGTGCTCTTCAATATAATATTGACTTAAGAAAGAACCCCAGGAATGGCCTAAAAGAAAAAGGGGAAGGCCGGGGTGGGTTTCCTTTATTTTTAGATTGATCCGGCGGATATCTTCTGTAATGAACCGGATTCCGTCCTTATCCCTGCAATGGCCTAAAAGCCCGCCTTTTCCGGGGTCGTTTACCCCGGCATCCGCAGTCTTGCCATGCCCCCGCTGATCCGCAGCCCATACGGCAATACCCGCGGCGCAGAGCCGCCGGGCAAGACGATCATAGCGGGCGCCATGCTCCGCCATACCGTGAACAATGTGAAGAACCGCTCTGGGCCCCGCGTCCGTTCCGTTAAGCGCCCTTACCGGTTCCCATTGACGCAAAAACAATTTAGTACCATCCGGAACAGGGAACCAGGTTTCGCAGGTTTTGATTTCCCACCCAGGATCCGGTAAACTAGAATCAGCCATGATTTTATTCTACCCTAAATGTTATCAATATGGCAATGACTCTTTACAGCGCCGCCGGGCTCCTGCATTTACTTTGGAAGCATCGAGAAACCGCGAAAAAGTCGAATAGGGGGTTCTGTGGAAAAGGGTGATTATGTGAGCCTCCTGGTGGAACGTATTGCCTTTGGGGGCGCCGGAATAGCCCGGCATCAGGGTATGACCGTTTTTATCGATTTTACCGTTCCCGGAGATCTGGCGGGGGTAAAAATCGGGGAAGTCCATAAAAACTGGGCCAGGGGGGATCTGGTAAAAATCGAAGCCCCCTCCCCCCGCCGGACAGATCCGGTCTGTCCTTATTACGGCCGCTGCGGGGGCTGTTCCCTGCAACATCTGGCCTATGAAACCCAGGTAACGGAAAAAAAGGCCATGCTGGCCGATGCCCTTACCCGGATCGGGGGCTTTTCCTCCCTGCCGGCGCCGGGGGTCTTCCCTTCCCCTCCCCTGGAATACCGGAACCGGGTCCGGTTCCACCTTGCAAAGTCCCCAAAAGCCCGGGCAAAACCGGCTTTCATGGGCCGGCGGAGCGGGGAAACCGTCCCGATCCGGGAGTGCCCGGTGGCGGATCCGGGAATACAGGCCTTTCTCCGGGAAGGGCTTCTGCCGGAGGCGTTTCGCTCCGGCGGAAAAAAGGGCGCCCCCCGCTTCCCGGGGAGCTTTACGGTCTATTCCCGGGGGGATCTGCTGCTCTGTGAAGGGGAGAAGCTGTCCCGGGGGAAAATAAGGATTTTGGAGCAGGAACTTACCATAGACGCGGGGGTGTTTTTCCAGAGCAACGCCCAAATGCTGGAAGTTCTGATAGTGGAACTTTTAAAGGCCGCCGATTTGGCGGACCGGGATCTTCCCGCGGCGGATATTTACTGCGGCGTGGGGACCTTTGCCGCCTTTTTGCGGGATCACTTTAAGATTATCGACTTAATTGAGGAAAACAAGACCGCCCTTGCCCTTGCCAGGGAAAATGTGACGGGCGCCTCCCACCGTTTTTTTGCCCTGAAGGATGATGAGTGGATAAAAACCCTGGGGAAGACCGAAGGCGCCTACGGTTTTGCCGTGGCGGATCCCCCCAGGCAGGGCCTTTCCGCGGCCATGGGGCAATGGCTCGCCGGGAACGGCCCCGGGGTACTGGCATACGTTTCCTGCGATCCCCCAACCCTGGCCCGGGACGCCGCCGTTCTCGGGAAGGGGGGCTACGAGCTCCGGTCTCTGGATTTTTTTGACTTTTACCCCCAGACCGGCCATATTGAAAGCCTCGCGGTCTTTATCCGGCAAGAACATGCATAGATCCCCTCTTTACCTGGGAACGGCGCTGTTCCTCCTCACCCTCCTGCCCCTTAACGCCCAACAGGGGGGCATATCGGGAGAGAGCGGCGGAGAACAGCTTGTTCCCCTCTGGCGCCAGGCCCTGGACGGGACCTTGATCGCCCCCCCACTGGTCACCGGGGGCCTCATCACCGTGATGAGCGACGGCGGCAGCCTCACCGCATTCAGCAATGAAGGCGCTGCCCTTTGGAACTTCAACGCCCGGGGGAAACTCGGCCCCTACGCAAGCCGCGCTTCCGGGGGAAGCACCTATATTTGCCGGACCAACGGGGTTTTTATGGCCGTGAGCCTGGCCGGCAGGGAACAGTGGCGGCGGAACCTGGATTCTCCCCTCAGCGCGCCGCCCCTCATCGGCAAGGATGGGAGGATCCTCCTGGTTACCCAAGCACGCCTCTACTGCTTTACCGCCTCGGGAACGCTTCTTTGGCGGCAAAACCTGGACGCCCTTCCCCTGGCCCCTCCGGATCTTGACCGGAGCGGTTTTACCATGGTCCTTAAAAACGGGGAATTCCTCACCATGGATCCCTTCGGACGCCTTAACGCAAGACGGCTCGGCGAAATCCCCGAGGCGGCCTTTCCCCTGGGAGAAACGGGCATCCTGGGAGTTTATGCCCCGGGGAATGCCCGGATCTTCGGGAAGGGCGGCCCTGAGACGAGCCTCCCGGCCCTGGGGGGACGGCCTGTGGCTGCGGGAAGCAGGGGGGAAAAGGCGGCCATACTCCTGGCCGATGGGAAACTCCACTTAATTGAACTTAGGGGGACCGAAAATTCCGGAGGGGACCAGGGTGAATACCCCAGGATACTCTGGACCGCCGATACCCCCTTTGCCCCCGGGGAAAACGGGGCGGAACTTGTCTATGGTAAGGGGGAAGTATGTATCCTTACCAGGACGGGGATTTCCTGTTATTCGGAAAAGGGAGAGCTGGTTTTAAACGTGGAACTCCGGGGGGCTTCGGTAATTCCCGCCTTAAGTGAGGGGGGAAAACTCTACGCCGGGGGAATTGACTGGGTATTATACGCCTTCAAGCCGAAAAAGGCATTTTTTTCCCGGCAGGACCAAATAATTCCGGAAAAAGACAGCTACGGAACCGCCGATCCCCGGCATACCGATCCGGAGGGCTATGGCTTCGGATTCGGATCGGCGGAAATAAGCGAAACCCTGGAGAATATCGCCGGGCATATACGCCGGGGAACCGTAGGAACTATGGAAAGGGACTACGTCGCGTGGCTCATGGAAGTGGGATCCAACCTGAGGCTGAATTACAACAGCCGCCCCCGGATCGGGGGACCCTTTTCCCCCAGGCGCCGTACCGAAGCGCTGCGGCTTCTGGGATACCTGGCTTCCCGGGAGCATATCCCCTTTTTAGCAGGCATCTACACCGATGATTCCGATCCGGCGGTAAAGGCCGCGGCGGCGGAAGCGCTGGGCCGTATCGGCGTTGATCCTGAGGGACATGCCATGCAGGCATTCAGCGCCCTCATTTCCCCCCCTTACCCCAGGGAAGATCAGATTCTCTTGGCAACCGCCTCCGCCATTGCCGCCATCTG